>CAZIAG010000513.1:0-3044 GCA_964537375.1 uncultured Roseivirgaceae bacterium | reverse complement strand
TACAATGTCTATGAATCTGCCAAGGTGCAGGCGCAGCGAGAGGACGTGATGAGCGGATTCGGCAATAACGGCGGTGAGGAATTTCTCAGCTACCTCCAGACCGGGGAAGGTCTCATTGTGGCGAAGGATGATTCATGGAAAGCGTGGTACGACGACATGAGCGGTAGGCTGATCAAAATACAGAACGACAACGGAAGCTGGAGCGGACACCACTGTATCACCAGTCCGGTCTTTTGCACGGCGACCTGCTTATTGATTCTCGCTGTAAACAATGACGTAGAAAACCTTATCCGGCAAGGTGCTGATTGAAAACCGTCGACCCAGGGTCTGGCCTTGGTATGAGGAAATTTCCAACGAGGTATAAAAAGTAGAACAGGGAGGAGTCTCCCTGTTCTTCCCCATTGCCCATGTATGTATGGGATGGAGACCCCTCCGAAGCGTTGGCCGTGCAACACCCCCGAGCTTTATTTCTTTATTTTTTGTACTTGGCGGCGGCCTTCTCAATACACTCGTGCATCTTCTCGTAAAACTTTTGAATAAACAATTCCGAGATCACCTCCAGGCCACCGAAATCCGCCTGTAGTCCCTCAAGCTTCTTTTTTTCAATTCGGGCTATTTGGAGCGGCTTATCAAAGTAGAAGTATCCGCCTGCATAGATCTGGCCGCGGTAGTAGCCGGCCCCCATATTTTGAGAAACATATTTCTTGTCTTCCCGTGGAACCGGATTTGGGCCATGAAGGACCATTTTCAGGCCATTCATGTTCACATTCTTCTTGTCGGTCATCAGTTCGGCTGCGATGCTTAACGTACCGCCGACACCGAGTTTTTCAGCCAGGTCTCCGCCCAACGATTCCGCACGAAGGAAGTCGTTCGCTGCGGAAATATCAAAGGCCCGATAGCCGGCAGGCCACACCGCGATGTCGCGATTCTTCGTCTCGATACCACTGAGGAACTTTCCGAGTTTCGAAAGGCTCGGTTCAAACGAATAGTATGCCTCTTTCTTTTCGGGTGTACTCAGAAATTCGTCCGGGGTGAGTAAGACACAACCTTGCCGACGAAAGGCTTCCTTTAGTCTCCCAATCATTGCCTGGAGCATGTTTGTGGCAATAACGTTTGCCCCATCCGCGGTCAAACTGTAATAGGTGATGCTCACATTGTTGATGTGATGCTCCGTTCCGATATCATAGATATGGAAGGAGATGAGGGCAACGGTGTCAGGAAGCTGGCTTCTTGATGTCAACAACGGGTTAATGCCATGCCCATCGCCGTAGCTACCAGCGGTTTGCGGGTAGTTGCCGGGCGTCATCACGATCTTTTTCTTGATCTTTTCGTTGTCGGTGTTTTCAACATACTCGCGCACCGTCTTTTGCGCCAGAAGCGGTGAGGCCAGGGTAGCGAAAATGAGTACAAGTGCGCCTTGTTTCAAAATAGTTTTCATGGGCAAATTGATTATTAAACAGAACAGATTTTATCGAATGTTGATGGTGTTACCGATGTAGAGCTGACCTTTGTTGTCATAACCGGTGCTGCGAATTCCCAGATCGAGCGTCGCGAGGCCGTTCATGAACATCGGGATTTTGAATTGTACTTCAGCACCCAGTTTGCCTTTATAGAGCTCATTGAAGTTTGCGGGTCCGCCGGCCACCTGGTCACTTGCAGGTGCAACGATACCGAAATACATTTCGGTTACACGAAGTGTTCGACCTGAGTAGAGATCACCGGAGTTGCGCTCTTTCAGCCGGAGAAATGCTGACGAAAATGTCTTGTATTTTATGCCTGCACGATAGACCGGCGCTACTACGAGCATCGAAACACCCGCTGTGCCGTTGTCCAGCGAATTGGAGTTGTGAGAATCCGGGATCCTGGAATAGCCGGCCTGGAGAATAAACACGTGGTGATTTGGCACGGTCACTTCGAAATATTCCGATTTGGTTGCCGAACTCCTCCCAACTGCGACCGTTTCCTGGTGAACCACCCACTTTCCCTTTTTAGGTTTCCGGAAGTAAAGCAATGGATATCCCGCCTCAACGCTGAACCACATCCTCGATGGTTTTGTATATTTCTTGTTGGTAGTGAGGCCCCAACCATAGCCTGCTTCGGCTGAAACGTAAACCAAATCCTTCTTCAGGAATTCACCACTGGCTGCAAAGCCCCAGGCACCGGGGATTGGCAGTGCGATGCGCGCGGCAGGCCGGATAAGTCCGTCGCCCTCAAGGGCATCGCCTATGATATCTTCAACAACAAAGGGATACTTGGATTTGTCGAGTTCGGAGGTCTGTGCAACAGCCTGCGAACCACACAACATGCAAACCAGAACGGCCTGCGCAACGATACGACTCTGTAATTTGAACATGGGGCTAAGGGGTTTAATGTGTGATGCACAAAGGTGAAGCACACTGCCCTCGGCCTCAATAGGTACAAATCCCTATATCATGGGAGAGAACTCCTCAATTTTTCCTGAAATGGTCCTGGGTCAGGTCAGTCCATTGTAAATGGCGTATTTCACCAGGCCAATGGTGCTTTTCGAACCTGTCTTCACGAGCAGGCTGGCGCGATGATTGTCTACCGTCTTCTTGCTAATAAAAAGTCGTTCTGCTATCTCACCGCTCGTAAGTTCCTTCACGATCAATTTAAGCACTTCCAATTCGCGGGCGCTGAGCAGACCGTCCTGCGCAACGCTGCGCTCATTCTTCACAATCCTGAGAATCACTGGCACGATTTCCTGGGAATAGTACGTACCATCATTCATGATCCGGGTTATAGCCTCAAGGAATTCATCCTTGCCAGAATTCTTGACAATATAGCCGTCAGCTTCTGCCTCTATACTTTCCTTGATCATGAACGGATCGTGGTACATGCTCAGCATCAATACCTTCATAGAGGACTCCTCCTGTTTCACCGACCGGCAGACGTCGATGCCGTTCATACGGGGCATGCTGATATCCGTGATGAGAAGATCGTACTGCCCGGGGTTACCTTTTATGGCATCCAGCGCCGCCTGACCATCGTTTACCTCAGTTCGTACGACAAGCCGATCATCCGCT
>CAZIAG010000512.1:0-3095 GCA_964537375.1 uncultured Roseivirgaceae bacterium | reverse complement strand
CCTTTTTCGCCACCAGCTCGTTGTCGCCGGTTCGCAGAAGGTTCTTAATCCCTATAGCCTTCAAGGCATTGATCGCTTCGAATGACTCTTCGCGGATCTGATCGGTGAATGCGAAATAGCCGGCCACGCTTTCATCAACAATGACGTACACTACTGTCCGGCCAATTTCATCTTGTGGCGCGTCTGCCTGGATGTTTTGTCCTTTCAGGTAGTTTGGTCCAACGACTTTTACCGCCTTGCCCTCAACGGAACCTTCGAGTCCCTGCCCCGGCAGGTAATGAAAGTCTTCAGACTTCGGGATACTTATGTTCAATGCCTTTGCCTTCCTGACAATCCCGGCAGCAATGTAGTGCTCGGAGTGTTGTTCGACCCCGGCGGCCAACCTGAGTAATTCGTTTTCGGTGTATGCGTTATCCAGTACTTTGATCGTCTCGAGTTCGTGACTTCCTTTCGTCAGGGTACCTGTCTTATCGAAGATGATCGTCGTGATGAGCCGTGCGTTTTCGAATGCAGTTCGGTTTCGAATCAGCAAACCTTTCTGCGCGGCGATGGATGTAGAGATCGCTACCACCAGCGGGACAGCGAGTCCCAGTGCGTGCGGACACGATATTACCATCACCGTAACCATTCGCTCCAGGGCAAACACAAAAGGAAAGCCGAGCATCATCCATACAAGCATTGTGATGAACCCGCCTCCAAGCGCCACGAGGGTCAATACTTTGGCAGCCCGGTCTGCGAAGTGCTGGGTTTTTGACTTTATTTTTTGTGCGTCTTCGACAAGCTTTACTACCTTATTCAGGTAACTGTCTTTTCCGACACTGGTAACGCGGATAGTCAGTGATCCATTGCCATTCACACCACCACCGATAACTGCGTCGTCTTTCTGTTTTTTTACGGGCTTGCTTTCCCCGGTAAGCATGCTTTCATTGACGTGGCTGGTTCCCTCGACTACTATACCGTCTACGGGAATTTTTTCGCCTGGCTTCACGAGCACGAAGTGACCTACCTTGAGGTCGGTCACCGGCATGTCGTGTATCTCGCCGTTCATAAGATGGTGTGCCGTCGATGGCAGCATATTCACGAGCATCTCAAGGGCACGCGATGCGCCGGTCACGGATTTCATTTCAAAATAGTGACCGATCAGCATGATGTCGATCAGGGTGGCCATCTCCCAGTAGAAATCCATTCCGGGTAGGCCGAACGTTATGACCACACTATATGCCCATGCCACGGTGATGGCAATACCGATCAGGGTCATCATTCCGATAGAATTGTAACGGACCTCGTCATACAGTCCTCTCAGGAAGGGATAACCGCCGTAGAGAAAAATGAACGTTGATAGAATAAAGAGTAGGTAGCGGTCGCCGGGGAATGTGAATTCGACCCCGAGCCAATGCTGGATCATCGGGGATAGTGCAACCACCGGGAGGGAAACAAGTGTGGAAATGACAAATCGCTTCCAAAAGTCGGCTGTTGAGTGACCAGCGTGACCGTCATGTCCATGATGCGAGTGATCAACACCGGCGTTGTGCGAATCATGACCACGTTGGTCCGCGTGCCCGTGATGGTGAGCGTGGCTTTTTTCCGACCGTTCCTTAGGATGTGAGTGTAAGTGTTCCATTTCGATTGTTTTAGAGCAAATACCTTCAATGACTTTTCAGCCAGCGATAGGACTCCATAAGCAAGTTACGGCCAGTGGCTGTGAAAGTGCCTTGATGTAAGCTAAGGAATAACTTGACCGGTTTCAAGAAGGCAAGGCCCCTTGTGATTGGGTCCGGGGCTCTGAGCGCGTGAGATTTTTGACATACAGTAAGACCGGATACACCTCGCGATGCATACTCCGGCCTTGATCAACCGCACATTATCTTACTCGTTCGATTTATGCGGCCAGGTATCCGCCGTCCACCGGATAGTACGCCCCCGTGATAAACGAAGCCTTATCGGATGCCAGGAACAGAATGAGCTCTGCAACTTCCTGTGCTTCGCCCAACCTCCCAACAGCGTGTTTTTGCTCGAGGAATGAAAGAGCCTCTTTGCCCATAGTCTCTTCGTTGACCAGTCCCGTATAGATGAATCCGGGACCTATGGAGTTCACGCGAACTTTTTGCTTCGCATATTCAAGGGCGCCTGCCTTGGTGAGCCCAACTACACCGTGCTTGGAGGCAACGTACGCTGCAGAATTTTCAAAACCTACCTGGCCAAGGATAGACGCCACGTTGATGACGCTGCCGGAACCGGCCTTCGCCATTTCCGGAAGTTGATATCTCATTCCGTAGAATACGCCGGTAAGGTTGATGTCAATCACCTTCTGCCATGAATCAACCGGATATTCTCCTGTGGGCGCCGATGCTCCTCCGATGCCGGCGTTGTTGACCGCAATGTGAAGTGCACGGTATTTCTTGACTGTTTCTTTTACCAGACGTTCGTGATCCTCGGCTTTGGAAGCGTCGCTTTTTACAAAGAGTGCTTCGCCGCCGCTCTTCTTAATTTGATCAACGACCGCCGTTCCTTTTTCTTCAGATATATCGCTCAACACAACCTTTGCACCTTCCGATGCAAACAATTTGGCCGTTGCTTCCCCGATACCGGAAGCGGCTCCGGTGACAATTGCTACTTTCTTTTCCAATAGTTTCATATTTGTCGTCTTTTCGTTGAACATGTTTTTCATATCAACCGGTTATAGGCTTATTGATAGGTCAAAATTATGCCACGCAGCGCGGCGAGGCATTGTCATTGAATAAGAAAGAAATTGATCGCGATCAAGTCGCCAACTTTGACGCCGGCCGTGTGTTACTTCGGGTAAGAGAGGATTATTGCACCTCGAGTTGTTCTTACTCCAAACACTTTTCAACTGAGTTGTCTGACCGTCGTTCTTCGTACTGTTTTGACCCTGATCTTTTGAATCACTGTCAAGGTGGGGAATGGCCAATCGCGTTTGCCTGATGAATGGGAGGAAACGGAATGATTAAAATCATCGCGGGTGATATTCAAAAAAATAGAACGTTTGCTGGTCGGTCCCCCTATTGTTACACGGTTCCAGGGAACCGATCAGGACTTTCCCTCATACGCTTTCTCCAACTCGGCCAAATCGAACT
>CAZIAG010000511.1:0-3101 GCA_964537375.1 uncultured Roseivirgaceae bacterium | reverse complement strand
CATGATCGACGGACGATTGAGTCGACCCATGGCGATTAGCGCGCCCGGCATGTTCTTGTCGCACCCAACGACGGCAATAAGGCCATCGTAGTACTGTGCACCACAGACTGTTTCGATGGAGTCGGCGATTACCTCCCGGCTCACCAGCGAATAACGCATTCCTTCGGTGCCGTTACTCATTCCGTCGCTAACGCCGATGGTATGGAAGGTTAGTCCAACGAGGTCATTATGCCACACTGCCGACTTGACTTCCTGCGCCAATTGATTGAGGTGCATGTTACACGTGTTCCCATCGTAACCGGTACTGACGATGCCAATTTGCGCCTTGTTCATGTCGTCCTCCGTCAGGCCGATCCCGTAGAGCATTGCCTGGGCAGCAGGAAGCGTGGGATCCTGCGTGAGGATCTTGCTGTATTTGTTGAGTTCGATATCCTCACCCGTAGTCTTGCCGTTCGTTTCCCGGGTGAGCGATTGAGGTGCAGGTTTGGTTTGGTTCTCTGTGTCGTTCATTCGATCGCCCTATATGATTACATAGTTGAACGATTTGTCCAGTACCTGACTCTTGTAGGCTTCTTGTATGACCGCGCCGATTGTTTTTTGCCAGGGTTTCGAGAATTTATGCGCATCGATCGACTCGATGCCGGCAATTTCTACCGCTGTTCCACATAGGAATGCGCTATCGGCCGCCTCGAGTTCATGAGGATTGATGTGACGTTCCTGAACGTTGATCTCCAATTCGCGGCAGATACCCAACACCACTTCGCGTGTGATGCTCGGGAAAATATGGCCGAGGGGAGGTGTTATCAGCACGCCGTCCTTCTCCATAAAAAAGTTGGCGGCGGGCGCCGCGGCTACATTGCCGTTCATATCGAGGAGTAAGGCTTCATCATACCCACGCTGCTTGGCGTCGTTCGTCGCGAGTATGCCGTTTACGTAATGCCCGGTGACTTTCGCATCCACGTGGATGGATGCCGGATTAGGGCGTTGATAAGACGACACACACAGGTTGAGCAGCCGATGGCCGTGATATTTCCCCCACTTGAATGCGCAGATCATAAAATTGACCTGGTTCGGAACGGTCAGGTACATGTTCGGTCCGCAATACACCAGGGGGCGTATGTATGCGTCGGTGAGTTCGTTCTTTTGGATGAGCTGGTAGGATATACTGATCAGCTCTTCGGTGTCCCGGTCGAACTTGATACCCAACCTCTGGCAACTTCTCTTAAGGCGTTCGAAGTGTTCAAACGCCTTGAACAGCTTCACACCGTTCGCGGTTTCATAAGCACGAATTCCCTCGAAGACGCCAAAACCGTAATGCAGCGTTTGACTGTAAAGGTCGGTGTGGGCGTCGGCAGCTTTGGTGAATGAGCCGTTCAGGAAGAGGGTCGTGTCTTTTGTGTAGTACATTCTTTTACAACTGTTAGTTTGTGATTGCGTCTATAAAACAAAACCGCCCCGAGTGTCGGGGCGGTTGGTCGTTCTGTTCATTTCTTAAATATCTATACCATTATCGCCCCTGCAGATTTGCAAAGAATGATAATGACGACCACAAGCAAAGAAACCATATTACCCACGTTTGCGGGGGCGGTCGATGGCTTCATAAGATCACGGGTCGCTTTCATAAAATTCCGTTCGAATACAATTGTCAAAAATATTCGACTACGTTTCAAGTGATCGTTGGAAAATATTTTTTCTTCTGAACGAATGTTAGGTGGTTTTACGAACCGGCTATTCGTCTTTAAGAACGTCAACGGGATTGGTGAGCGCTGCCTTTAAGGAATGGTAACTCGTAATCAACACGGCAACGGCGAGTGTCCCAAGTCCCGTGACACCAAATATCCATGCCGACAGCTCGGTTCGATAAGCGAACTCCGAGAGCCAGTTATCCATAGCCAGGTAGGCTACGGGAGCTCCGATAAGAAAGGCAATCAACACCAGGTTGACAAATGACCGCGTGATCAGTTTCAGGATATCCATCACGGAGGCTCCCGAAACTTTCCGAATACCGATCTCCTTTGTTCGCTGTTCGAGAGCATAGACGATCACACCCAACAGACCGAAACAGGCGATGAGGATCGCTAACGTTGCCATGACCACCAATACGTTGGCGAAACGTTCATGAGTGCTGAAGGTTTCCGCGAAATCCTCTTCCACAAAGCCGTAGTCAAAGGGAACGTCACCCGCGTGTTGCTTCCATTTGTCGTTCATCCGGGAGATCAGGGTTGGTAAGCCGGACGCTGCTGACGGATCAACTCGCACGGCGATCTGCCTTCGCGGCCCGTCGTATAAGTACTCGTGATCGATATGGAATATACCCATCGGTTCAATACCGATTTCAAGGGACCAGTAGTTGAAGTCGGAAACGACGCCAACAATCGCGGTTCCTTCCTCCTGACCGGGGAACCGAATCTTTCTACCGAGTATGGACTCATCCATGGGCCAACCCAGGCGTCTGATCGTCGCCTCATTCACTATGACCCTGTACTTATCGTAGGGTTGGTCTTTGGAAAAGTTTCTACCGAGAACGAGCTTGAGGCCCAGCGTTGGAAGATAATTCTCATCGCCAAGGTTGTAGTTGAGATTGAACGTTCCATCGTAGCCTTCGGCAGTGAACACGTCACCGCCAAAAACATAGGGTGGTACGGTTGAACAAGCGGCTGCCTTCACCACGCCGGGGATTGTCGTCATCGCGGCAACCAGTTCGTCCTCGTTCTTGACGGATTCGAGATGACGAATGGTTATCAGGTTTTCTTTCAGGAAACCCACATCTTTTTGATGCATGAATGACAACTGCTGATAGACCGTGGCCGTGGAGGTAATCAGGAAGATCGAGATCGCGAATTGAAAGACCACGAGGGAGTTTCGGAATGCCCGTCCTTTCTTTCCGGTGGTCAACTTCCCCTTCAGCGCCTCGGTTGGGCGGAAGCTTGTGAGGAATGTAGCTGGGTAGATGCCTGATGTAATCGCCATCAGCAACACCAGCACAGCCAGGCCACCGATAATCTGCGGAAGCGTTTTGCCGTCGATGGCCAGGTCTTTTTGCGTCAATTGATTCAGTACGGGCGCGAAAACCTGAATCATCGCCAGTGCAATGACTGCGG
>CAZIAG010000510.1:0-3110 GCA_964537375.1 uncultured Roseivirgaceae bacterium | reverse complement strand
AATTTACCCCTCGAAACCGCCATCCAGGTGCAAAGCTGATAAAGCAAGCGAGCCCCAACGTTGGCATCCCAGTCGCTGGTTTCGCCGGATTCGTTGAGGGGTGGGGGTGAGACCTCGTTCAAGTCAAAGCCGATAATCTGTTTGCCGGATTTCGCCAGCTTTTTGATAAGGAATACGACCTGGGCGAATTCGAAGCCACCGGGTACCGGCGTCCCTGTGTTCGGGCAGAGGGTAGGATTGAGGCCGTCGATGTCGAACGAAATATAGACCTTATCGGGGAGATCGGAGATTACCTTGTCGCAAATCGAAGACCACGATGTACCCTGGAACATCGCCTCCTTGATGTCCTGGTCGAAATACGTCTTGACCCGGCCACCGGCGCGGTCGATGACCTGAAGTTCTTCATCGCAGTAATCCCGTATGCCCACCTGGACGAGCCGTGCCACGGCGGGCAACTTAAGGGCATTGTACATGATGGACGCGTGAGAGTAGGTGAAGCCCTGGTACGCCTTGCGCAGGTCGGCGTGGGCGTCGATCTGAAGAATGCCGAAACGTTCGTGTTGCTCAGCCAATGCGCGAAGGAAACCCAGCGGCGTGCTGTGGTCGCCGCCGACGAGTGCAACGAGCTTCTTTTCGGCCAGCCACTGTTGAGTCGTAGACTTGACATAAATATTGAGGTTTTCGCAGGCCTCGTTGATCTTCACCACGACGGGGTTGTCGGGGCGAATTCCTTCTCCTTTTTCAAGCGAGGTAATATATCCGTCGGCGAGTTCGCGCAGTCGCTGATTCTCCTCGAGAAGGTTCACCGGAAACGGCAGCATGCTGATGCCGAGTTTCCACGCTTCCGGTACATCTTTAACGGAAAGGTCCACCTGCGTGGATGCTTCGAAAATAGCACGTGGGCCATTCGCCGTCCCCGAGTGGTAAGAGACCGTGACTTCCCACGGCACCGGTATGAGCACGAGTTCGGAGGTTTCCGGTGTAAAAGGAAGTCCGAACAACTGGCCCTCCACCCCCGGTCCGTTCGGATCGAAATTCTTGATGAGCTCTTCTTTTGTTATCATTTCAGATTTTGTTTGCAGATGGAATGAATTGTCCAACGATCTTGCCCGGCAGCGAAAGCTGTGTTGTGTCGGAAGCCAAAGGGAACGCAACCACCACCACGGCTCCGGTGGAAAGGCTGATCGTTGCGCCCGTGATCCGGGAAGCGAATAACGAGACGGTCGGATTGTGCCCGATCAGCATCATGGCCTGTGTGTTCTCAAGTCCGTGCCAGAGAGCGCGAAGATAATCGTCCGGCGAGCCGCTGTACAAGTCTTCCGTCAAGTGAACCGATGGATTCGACACAGCCAAACCGGTCATCGCCGTAAGCGTTTGTGTTGCGCGTGCGGCAGGGCTGCACCAGAATTCATCCACATTCATTTTTTCTTGACGAATGAAATTGCCTGCGGCTTCTGCCTGTCGTACGCCGAGTTCCGTGAGCACGCGGCTTCTGTCTTTTTCGCCCGGGCCGGCGGGAACGGCGTCCGCATGGCGCGCCAGGATCAGGTATCGTTTTGCGAGATGCATTTGGATCGGGCGCAATTTAGGGTTCTGATGGCGGTCGAAAAACGCTGCCTGAATTAAGTTTTCTGCGCCGTTTTGATGTCGGGTTGCGGGTCGCGTCGGCGTGGCGACAACGCCTGCGCAAACGCGGCTGAATTTGATTATTTAAAAAAATCCAGATATTTGGTCTTTGGCCCTGTGCGAAAATTGGTACCTAAACGCTCACTAAGGAGCTGATTTGCAGGTGCGTACAGCACTTGAGCATCGCCGGCCCTGAAATGTTTTTTGCTCATGGCGACGGCGGTTAAACCGACAAATCAGCCCAGCGTTGAGCATAAATTTTCGCCCGGTTTAACGCACCGAATGGCTGAATGATGGATAAATAGTAACGAGTAGAAAAACATAGCGCGTAAGAGATATTTGGCAGACCGGGAGTTGTGACCGGTCTGCGGTGTTTGAAGCAGATAAGGAAAACATGTCGAAGAACTTAGTCATCGTCGAGTCGCCGGCCAAAGCGAAAACCATTGAAGGATATTTGGGTAAGGACTTCAAGGTTGCTTCCAGTATGGGGCACATACGGGATTTGCCGAAGGGCGGCGGCGCCATTGATATTGAGAACGGATTTGAGCCGACCTACGAGATCAGTCCTGACAAAAAGGAGGTGATCGAGAAGCTCAAGAAGCTGGCCAGGGAAGCGGAGGTCGTGTATCTCGCAAGCGATGAAGACCGCGAGGGAGAGGCGATCAGTTGGCATTTGAAAGAAGCGCTTGACTTGAATGACAAGAAGACGCGGCGGATTGTGTTTACCGAGATCACCCGCAAGGCCATCCTCAATGCCTTGCAGAATCCCCGCGGTATCGATGTCGACCTGGTCAATGCCCAACAGGCAAGGCGTGTTCTCGACCGGTTGGTAGGTTATGAATTGTCGCCGATCCTCTGGAAAAAAATCAAGACAGGCTTGTCGGCGGGGAGGGTTCAATCCGTGGCTGTTCGCCTGGTCGTGGAGCGCGAACGTGAGATTGCTGACTTCAAAGTGAAGTCGTCATATCGTGTGACTGCGCATTTTGATCTGGGTAAAGGAAAGTCGCTGGTGGCCGAACTGCCCGAGCGATTTGAGACCGAGGAGGAGGCACTTGAATTCCTGGAATCCTGCAAGGGCGCGAAGTTCACCATTACGGATCTGCAGACGAAACCGGCAAAGCGGTCACCCGCGCCTCCGTTCACCACGTCCACCATGCAGCAGGAGGCGGCCCGTAAGCTGGGCTTCTCCGTTATCCAAACCATGACGGTTGCCCAAAAGTTGTACGAGGCGGGAAAGATCAGCTACATGCGTACGGACTCGGTGAACCTTTCCGAGGAGGCACAGCAGGGGGCGCAACAACAGATCACTAATGCGTTCGGACCTGAATTTCATCTGCGCCGCCAGTACAAGACCAAGTCGGCCAGTGCGCAGGAGGCACACGAGGCGATTCGTCCGACGGACTTTTCCGTTACCAATCCCGGCATGGACCGGAATGCACAGCGCCTCTATGAACTGATCTGGAAGCGTGCGATTGCCTCGCAGA
>CAZIAG010000509.1:0-3133 GCA_964537375.1 uncultured Roseivirgaceae bacterium | reverse complement strand
TATCATCCTGGAAAAAGAATCTGCGATCGCGACACACCAGACTGGCAACAACAGCGGCGTTATTCATTCAGGACTTTACTACAAGCCGAATAGCCTGAAGGCGATGAACTGCATTCGCGGATACAAACTCCTTCTCGAATTCTGCGATGAACACGCGATCCCTTACGAGTTATGCGGCAAAATCGTAGTAGCCACTGATCAGCCACAGATCCCCTTGCTCAAGACCTTGTTTGACCGCGGTGCCCAGAACGGACTGACCGGACTGAAAATGCTCAACGCTGAAGAATTGCGCGAGCACGAGCCTCACGTCGCTGGCGTTGGAGGCTTCTTTGTACCTCAAACCGGAATCGTTGATTTTAGGGTCGTTGCTGAAAAATACGCGGAACAATTCGTATCCAACGGAGGCGAGATTCGCACGGGCGAACGCGTAAAAGAAATCAGGCTTAATGACTCGGGAGCCGAGGTAATAACCGAGGGGGCGACATTTCAGGCCGGACTCGTCATCAATTGCGCCGGCCTTTATTCCGATAAGGTTGCGGCGTTGACTTCGCCCCGGGTAGACGTGCGGATCATACCCTTCCGCGGAGAATATTACAAACTCAGGAAAGATCGGGAGCACCTCGTCCGGAACCTGATCTACCCTGTGCCCGATCCGAACTTCCCGTTCCTGGGCGTGCATTTCACCCGCATGATGAGGGGTGGCGTTGAGGCAGGGCCCAATGCAGTTTTGGCATTCAGTCGCGAGGGCTACCGAAAGTCCGACATCAACGTCAGCGAACTGTTCGAAACCCTTGCGTGGCCGGGTTTTCGAAAGGTGGCCGCAAAGTATTGGCGTACAGGGTTTGGTGAAATGTACCGATCATTTTCCAAGTCTGCCTTCACGAGAGCACTGCGGAAGCTGATCCCCGAAATTCGCGAAAGCGATCTCGTCGCGGGCGGAGCCGGTGTACGAGCACAGGCATGCGATCGAACCGGCGGGCTCGTGGATGATTTTCTCATCGTCGAAGAAGCCCAGGCTATCAACGTCTGCAACGCACCATCACCCGCGGCCACATCGTCGCTGGCCATCGGGGAAACAGTAGCGGCCCTGGCACTCAAGCGTATCGCGTGACAAACACGCCCCTTGGTCAGGTTCACCGCAGGATCCGGACAGGTGAACACCCGAATGTGTAACTTCACGCGATGCAAGCACTCACCCGGGAGGAACTCGTACGGTATAGCCGGCACCTTTCGCTTGCCGACTTCGGCGTGGAAGGGCAGGAAAAACTGAAAGCAGCGCGCGTTCTGGTGGTGGGCGCGGGTGGACTGGGATCCCCGGTCCTCTTCTACCTCGCCGCTGCAGGCGTCGGAGACCTCCGAATCGCGGACGACGATGAAGTGGCGCTCTCCAACCTCCAGCGTCAAATATTGTTCACCGTAGACGACCTCGGCCGCAACAAAGCCGCCGTAGCAGCTGAAAGGCTCGCGCGGTTAAATACTTCGGTAAAGCTCCAGGCGATTCAAGAGCGGATTACTTCGGGTAATGCCTTGCAAGTCGCTGGGGATTGTGATGTGATCGTCGATGCGACGGACAACTTCGCCACACGATATCTTCTGAACGATGCATGTGTACTGGCGGGCAAGCCCCTCATTTATGGATCGATCCTCCGCTTCGAAGGGCATGTGGCCGCTTTCAACGTGCACCAGCCCGATGGCTCGTTCTCCTGCAACTACCGGGACCTGTTTCCGGAGCCACCGGACCCGGACAGCGTTCCGAACTGCGAGCAGGCTGGTGTCATCGGGGTGCTTGCGGGAATGATTGGGACGATGCAGGCCAACGAGGCAATAAAGATCATCGCCGGCATAGGCGAACCGCTGGCCAATAAATTGCTCATCATCGACGCCTTGTCCATGGAACAACAAGTCTTCCGGATCAGGGACCGACGAACCCGTGAGACCATCCGCGAACTAATCGATTATGAGAATTTTTGTGGGATAAGTCGAGACAAAAACAAATCTTTGGACCAGGTAAATTCAAACGTCATGAAGGAAGTCACTGTTCAGGAGTTGAAACAAATGAAGGAGTCGGGTGCCGATTTTCAGCTGATCGATGTCCGCGAACCACACGAGTATGATATCTGTAACCTGGACGGCGAACTGATTCCCATGTCGGATATCCCCGACAACGTCGACCGGATCTCACGCGACAAGCAGGTTATCCTTCATTGCCGGAGCGGCAAGCGCAGTGGTGATATGCTGTTGTGGCTGGAAAAGAACCACGGCTTTACCAACCTTTACAACCTCAAGGGTGGTGTGCTTGCGTGGGCCAGGGAAATCGATCCGGAGATGCCCACATATTGAGATCAATTCGGTCGAGTCTAAAACCTTATCCTTCGATTTCGGCTGGACACCATCAACGCGAAAGTCGCCGAGACGGTGAGTGTTGGAGAAATGACCCAATTTCCTGGACTTTAACGCAAAGCATGAACTTAGCGCCTCGGCGTCTTTGCGTCACCGCGTTGAGCCATCCCGACCGCTTTTCATCCCGAAGGACCCCACAATAACCCGATGAAGTGGCACTACAGCCACAGGTCCGGTCCGGCGTTGCCGCTACCCTTGTGCCGACTTCTCCAGCGCCTGCCCGACATCCCCAATCAAGTCATCGATATGCTCGAGTCCGGCCGCAATTCGGATCAACCCCGGCGTGATCCCGACAACAGCTCGCTCTTGATCCGTTAACTTCGAGTGCGTCGTCGAAGCGGGATGAATGGCTATCGTGCGTGTATCGCCGAGGTTGGGCGTGTGTGAGATCATCCTCAGCGCATTGAGGAACCTCCTCCCCTGCTCAAGGCCACCGTTGACTTCAAACGTAACCAACCCTCCGCCCATCCGCATCTGCTTTTGAGCAAGCTTATGTTGCGGATGAGATGGCAGAAAAGGGTATTTGACTTTGGCTACCTCTTTTTGCGTTTCGAGAAACGAAGCAAGCGCTTGCGCATTTGCACAATGCCGATCCATTCTCACGGGCAGGGTTTCGAGACTTTTTGATAACAGCCAGGCATTGAACGGCGACATCGACGGGCCCGTATGACGTGCGAAGAATCGGATCTCCTTGACTAGTTCCTTTGAACCAAGCACGGCACCGCCCAGCACC
>CAZIAG010000508.1:0-3138 GCA_964537375.1 uncultured Roseivirgaceae bacterium | reverse complement strand
GTACGTCTGCGTCGCGTCCTCAACCTTCACATTTTCCTTGGCTTCGATCGCCTGGTGAAGACCATCGGAATACCGCCTTCCCTCGAGCACACGGCCCGTCTGCTCATCAACGATCTTAACCTTCCCATCGACGATGATGTATTCGGTGTCGCGTTCGTAGAGCGCATAGGCCCTCAACAATTGGTTAACGGTGTGAATACGGGCCGCCTTTACCTGGTAGTCGCGGATGAGTTCCTCCTTCTTTTGAAGTCGTTCCTGGTCGGTGAGTTCGGCATCGTTTTCAATTCGACTTAGTTCGGTTCCGATTTCCGGCAGGATGAAAAAGTTCGAATCTTCACCTTCTTCTGTGATCAGGTCGATACCCTTTTCTGTAAGTTCTACCGTGTTGTCCTTCTCGTCGATAACAAAATAGAGAGGCTTATCCGCCTCCGGCATATTCCGCTTGTTGTCCTGGAGAAAATAATTCTCCGTCTTCTGCATGATCGCCCTTACCCCTGTTTCGCTGAGCAATTTGATCAGGGGCTTGTGCTTCGGCATTGCGCGATAGGCGCGGTACAACGCAAGACCGGCGTCCTTTTCATTGTTTTCGGCGATGAATTTTCTCGCGGCAGCAATGAATTCATTAACAAGTTTTTTCTGCGCCTCCACTACCTTGAAGATCCGCGGCTTCAGCTCATAAAATTCGTGCTGATCGCCCTTCGGTACGGGGCCGGAAATGATCAGCGGGGTTCTTGCTTCGTCGATGAGCACGGAGTCAACTTCGTCGACCATAGCATAATGGTGTGTCCGCTGAACAAGCTCCTCCGGATCACGGGCCATGTTGTCCCTGAGGTAATCGAATCCGAATTCATTGTTCGTTCCGTAGGTAATATCCGCAAGGTAGGCTTTGCGCCGCCCCGGCGAATGAGGTTCATGCTTATCTATACAATCGACGGTGATTCCGTGAAACTCGAAGATAGGGCCCATCCACTCACTGTCGCGTGTAGCGAGGTAGTTGTTCACGGTTACGATGTGAACGCCCCGTCGCGCGAGCGCATTCAGGAACGCGGGCAGCGTGGCGACGAGCGTCTTACCTTCACCCGTTGCCATTTCAGCGATCTTGCCCTCGTGAAGTACAACACCACCGATCAGCTGCACATCGTAGTGCACCATATCCCAGGTGACCATGTTCCCCGCGGCCATCCATTGATTTGCCCAGATCGCCTTGTCACCCTCAATCCTGACGTTGTCGTGCGTTGCCGCATAAGTGCGGTCAAAATCCTGGGCCGTCACTTCCAGGAACTCATTTTCCTTAAATCTCCGCGCAGTGTCCCTCACTATGGCAAAGGCCTTGGGCAATACCTTGAGCAAAACCTTTTCCAATTCCTTGTTCCGGTCTCCTTCAAGTTTGTCAATCTGGGCAAACAGCGACTCTTTTTCGCTGAGATCCATTTCCGGGTGATCAGCGATGCGCTGGTGGAGTGCGGCGATCTCCTCGTCGATATGTTTTAATTCGGCGTTGATCCGATCCTGGATCGCCCGGGTTTCATTTCTGAGTTCATCGTGTGAAAGGGAAGAGAGCTTCTCGTATTCCCGCTTGCTCTCCTCGACAAGCGGCATGATCCTCTTAATGTCCTTTTCTGATTTCGATCCAAAGATCTTGGCAATAAATTTCAGCATCGCGTCTTTTCTGGTAGTTACTACGGCCTGCTCATCGGCAGGATGAGGCCTGCGCCCTCAAAAGGGCATAAAGTTAAAGCCTTTTTGGGATTTCCGGTCGATCAATTACAGTTCCAGCTGGCCCTGGAACACCATTTTGGCAGGCCCCGTCAGGAAAATCTCCGTAAACATGCCGCCGTGGCCGGACCCACCGTCTGATTGGCCGACTTTGTACTCAACGACAAGGTCTCCGCCTTTTGCCTTGATGTGCGTCGGTGATGTACATCCGCGATAAGATGCAGCCAATGCAGCGGCCACAATGCCAGTGCCGCACGAGAGTGTTTCCGCTTCAACTCCGCGCTCATAGGTTCTGACAAATATCCGGTTGTCACCGATCAGCTCAACAAAGTTGGCGTTGGTGCCCCCCGGCCGATAAGCTTCGCTGTAGCGGATTCGTCTACCCTCTTCCAATACCGCGTAGGATTCGACACTATCAACAAACCGAACATGATGCGGTGATCCGGTATTCAAAAAGAAATCCCCGCCCGGGCGGCTTACCTGATCCACATCATTCATTTTGAGACGAATCGTCCCCGGCGAGAGGATTTCGGCCTCGTGTATTCCGTCAAACGCATTGAATGTCGCCTTTCCATTAACAAGCCCCAGCGAAGCGGCAAACTGAACCGCCGCCCGGCAACCGTTGCCACAAAGGCTTTGCGACCCGTCAGCATTAAAATAAAGGAGATTGAAATCCAGGCCCGGACTGTTTTCGACAAGCATGAGACCGTCGGCACCAACGCCGAATTTCCGATCGCAGACCTGTTTGATCTGTTCGCTTGAGAACTTTATTCCGGCTGCGCGGTTATCGATGAGGATAAAATCATTACCCGCCGCCTGGTACTTTTGAAATTGCAACGTCACGAACCAAAGTGTCTACTTGACCTCTTCGTAATCGATATACTCGCCCCCTTTGAACCCTGAACCTTCCTTGCGCCGGCCCCTGCCGTTCATCGTTCCATTGGCGTTGCCGCGCTGATCACGGAACTGCCGGGAAGCCGCGCCCGCCCTAAAGAAAAATGAGGCGATCTTATAGACCACGTAAGCAACGAGCGCGAAAATCAGGAGGAAACGGAGCATGCTTTCTTTATTTCTATTGAAGAACTGAGAAACAAAGGTATAGGTTCACCGTCAAAATCCCCAACGGGCCAAAAGGGTAGAAATGGCCCATTTTGGCCTTTTATCGGCTCAGGTAGAGATTCCGCTCGGAATAGATCTTCATAAAATAGTCGTCCATCAGGTCATCGATGAAATAGATCGCTTCACCGGTCGACTTCATTTCCGGGCCGAGCTCTTTATTGACATCCGGAAACTTGTTGAAAGAGAACACCGGTTCCTTGATGGCATACCCTCGCCGCATTGGATTGAAATTAAAATCCTTGAGCTTCTTTTCGCCAAGCATCACCTTGGTAGCGTAGTTGACGTATGGTTCGTCATACGCTT
>CAZIAG010000507.1:0-3152 GCA_964537375.1 uncultured Roseivirgaceae bacterium | reverse complement strand
GAAGACTGTTTCTTCCATGGTGTCTCAGATCCCGAACACGATATCGGCGAACTCGTGATTCGAATACTGAAAGAAGGCCCGGTTGCTCCTACGCCGTTAAGAAGCGTAGAAACTGCAGATGCAGTTTTCGTACTGGGTGAAGACCTTACCAATACCGCCCCGATGTTGGCGTTAGCGGTAAGGCAAGCAGGCCGTCAAAAGCCCATCAAAGAAATTGCTAAAGCAAATATTCCGGCGTGGCACGATGCTGCTGTTCGCGAACGCATGCAGGATACCCGTGGCCCAGTGTTTATTACCGCGGTCAAGGATACGAAGCTCGACGACGTAGCGACGGCAACCTATCGCGCAGCCCCTGAAGATATTGCGCGTCTCGGGTACGCCGTTGCGCACATTATCGATAATACGGTTCCGGCCGTTCCGAAGCTTCCCGCCGACGTTGAGACTCTGGCTCGCAAGATTGCGGAGGCTCTCCTCGCCGCCGAAAAGCCTGTTGTCATTTCGGGAACATCCTGTGAAAGTCAGTCAGTCATTAAGGCCGCCGCAAATGTCGCGTGGGCATTGCACCGGAGGAATCCGAATGCCGGAATAGCATTGACCATGCCCGAATGCAACTCGATGGGACTCGCTATGATCGGAGGCCACAGGCTCGACTCCGCATTCAATTGTGTATTGAACGGACATGCCGACACGGTCATCATCATGGAAAATGATCTTTATCGACACGGCAAGACGGAAGAGGTGGACCGTTTCCTGGCGGCATGCAAAAAGGTTATTGTTTTTGATCACACACCCAGCGAAACGACCAGAAAGGCGCATATCGTTGTCCCGGCCGGCACGTTTGCCGAGTCCGATGGAATGTTGGTAAACAATGAAGGTCGTGTGCAACGCTTCTTCCAGGTGTTCGAGCCAAGGTTAGGCATCAAGGAGAGTTGGCGTTGGTTGATAAAGGTGGCCTCAGCAGCCAACCACGCCCCGCTGAATGAATGGCACAATTTCCAGGATATCACCACCGCCATCTCCGCAAGTGAGCCGATGCTGCACGACGTGAAGGATGCGTCGCCGCCTCCAGACTTCAGAATTGTGGACCAGAAAATCCCACGAGCACCACATCGATATTCCGGTCGCACCGCCATACTGGCAAACGTGAATGTCAGTGAACCAAAACCTCCGGAAGATCACGATTCGCCCTTGAGTTACACAATGGAAGGCTTCCGTGGCTATCCACCTTCATCGCTGATCACATACTTCTGGGCACCGGGATGGAACTCGGTTCAGTCGGTGAACAAGTACCAGGAAAAGATCGGTGCGGCATTACGTGGAGGGAATCCCGGTCGTCGGATTTTCGTCCAACACAGTAATGGATCGACACCCTATTTCACGGTGGTCCCGGAAGTATTCACACCCATGAAGGACCATTTTTGGGCCGTACCGCTTCATCACATTTTCGGATCAGAAGAACTTAGTGTCCGGGGAGAGGCCGTCAGCAGACGCGTGCCTGAAAAGTACGTTATGATCAACGCAGAGGATGCACGCGAATACAACATTAACGAAGGCCAAGACCTCACCTTCGAGATCGAAGGACAGTCCTACAATCTTCCCGTCATTATCAGCGACACCCTGGCGAAAGGCCTTGCCGGGTTGCCGTACGGATTACCTGGGTTGCCATTTGTTGAGTTACCGGCTTGGTCAATATTAAAACGATCGTCATGACAGAAGGAGGAATACATCCGATGATCATCGTTGCCGCCGTGCTTGGCGGCGTAATGCTGGTCGCACCGCCTTTGATTTGGCTTGAGCGGCGTCTACTTGCATTATGGCAAGATCGTTATGGGCCCAATCGTGCAGGACCGTTTGGGTTGCTCATTGTACTGGCGGATACGATCAAACTGTTTTTCAAAGAAGACTGGATACCTCCATTTGCAGACAAGAAGGTATTTGTGATTGCCCCGGCGATTGTCATGATAGCCGCGCTGATGGGGTTTGTGATTATACCGTTTGCACCGGGATTTATTGTGTCGGACCTCAACATCGGCATACTCTTCTTCCTGGCCACTTCATCCATGGGAGCATACAGCATCATTCTAGGAGGATGGGCCTCAAATAACAAATACGCCTTGCTGGGCGCCATGCGAGGAGCAGCGCAAATGATTTCCTACGAAGTCTTTATGGGGTTGTCACTGATGGGCGTCGTTGTGATGACCGGTTCATTCAGCTTGCAGGATATCGTCCATGCACAGGCAGGGATGTGGTTTGTGGTGCCGCAGTTCATCGGGTTTATAACGTTCCTTATTGCGGGCATCGCCGAAACACATCGTCTACCGTTTGATATCCCCGAGTCGGAAAGCGAGATCATCGCCGGCTTCCATTCGGAATATTCAGGAATGAAGTTCGGTATGTTCTTCGTAGGCGAGTATGTCGGAATTATTCTGATTTCCTCGTTAGTGGTCTGCCTGTTCTTTGGTGGATGGTTGGGGCCGAATTTTCTGCCACCGATTGCCTGGTTTGTAATTAAGGTGTTTGTGTTCATCTTCCTCTTCATCCTTCTCCGTGCGTCGTTGCCCCGTCCGAGGTACGACCAGTTGATGGATTTTGGATGGAAGATCCTTTTGCCGATCACAATCATTAACCTGATGGTGACGGCAGCTATCGTATTGCTTAATGATGAAACAATAACACGGCCTTTTTAGAAGGGCTTGATCTTAAAAAAAACAGATCATATGTTCAGTATCATCCGGAGTATGTGGCTTGTGTTTCTACATATGTTTCACAAGCGCGAAACGATACAGTATCCCGAGCAAAAGGCAAAGCTTACCACACGTTGGCGTGGGCGAATTGTACTGACGCGCGACCCCGATGGAGGTGAGCGATGCGTCGGGTGTTACTTATGTGCCGCGGCCTGTCCGGTCGACTGTATAGCGCTTCAAGCCACGGAAGATGAGCACGGGCGGAGATACCCCAAGTTTTTTCGCATCAACTTTTCAAGATGCATCTTCTGTGGCTTCTGCGAGGAGGCCTGTCCCACCTACGCCATTCAGCTCATTCCGGATTTTGAAATGGGTGAATACAACCGTCAGAATTTGGTTTATGAAAAAGAGGATCTCCTTATCAATGGCCAGGGTAAATACCACGGCTACAATTATTATAAGGTGGCC
>CAZIAG010000506.1:0-3164 GCA_964537375.1 uncultured Roseivirgaceae bacterium | reverse complement strand
GTGCGCCGCGGCACGTCTCATATACGCGTAGGGCAAAAATGGTGAGTTCTTTTCCTCACGAATAAGCTGACTGAACCCTTCGATTGCCGGACGTGCATTGCCTTGTTCAACTTCGAATTGCGCACGTTGATAAAGGGCCTCATCCCTATATTGGGACTTCGGGTAGTTGCGAATAAGCGTCGTCAATAGCTCCCGGGATTCGGCATACTTCCTCTGTATCCCACTGATGACACCCGTCTGAAGGAGGACATAGTCGTTGTCGGATGTCCCAAGGTTTCGTGCGCGCGTATAGGTAGCAAGTGCTTCGGTGTATTGTTTTGAGTCGTAGTAACAATCCGCCAACCGAATAAGACCATCTGCGTAGTTGGGCGTGGAGCGGTTCCCATTGTTCACAAACTCACGAAAATGGAGGAGTGCTTTTGCGTATGCCTTAAGATTAAAGTGCGCATAGCCCAACGCATAGCGCGTCTTCAGCATAAGATCACGTTCTACAGAACTGCCCAGGGAAACGACCTTTTCATAGTGTTTTATTGCCTGGTCGTATTTTCTCCCAATCGAGTATGATTCACCGGCCCAATAGGATGCCTTCGCAACGAACAGCGGGTCTTCCGGATAGCGAAGGGACTTTTCAAAATTTGCGACCGCGTCGGCATAGCGGTTCTTATTGAACAGCTCAGCGCCCAGGAGGAATGTTGCCTTCTGATATGCCTGGTTGATGTGTTTGCTGCGCGACGGCAACGATTCGATGTATTCAATGGCCTTGTGGTAGTTGTCACCGTTAATGTAGGCCTGCGCCAATAACTCCCGTGCTTCGACGGAATGTTGGCTTCGAGGATAAGCTTTCAGAAAAGCCTCGAACCGATCGATCGCCCTTTCAGAATAGCCGGCGTCATACAGTACCTTAGCAAACTGAAATGCTGCTTCCTCAGCCAACTGATCATTGTTTGGAACCCTGGCGGCGACTTCAAAGGCATTGAGGGCAAGGTTGGGTTCCGCTTGCTTCAGGTAGAGAATACCCAGGTAATACGATGCGTAGAATCGGGTGGTGTCGTTGCCTGAGGCAGCGTGCGTCAGGTATTCAATTGCCTTTTTCGGTTGACCCACCGAGTAATTGGCAAACCCTGCACGAAACAGCACCGGACTCTGAGCCTTCCGCGGGTTGTCGCCGAGATATTGATCGTAGGCCGCGACCGCCTCATCGTAGGCCTTCTTAAAGTAATGGGCTTCGGCGACGAGCATGGATATTTCGGCCCTGTTCTGAAGGTCTGCCCTTTCGGTGACTGAAGCTGCATATTCGATCAATTGATCATAGGCCTGTTGGCGATAAAAAACGTTGGCAATCAGATAGGGGACGACTGCGGAATAAGAACTGCTCTTTTCCGCCCTTTTCAAATCCGTCAAGGCGTCATCGTATTTGCCTTGCGTGTATTCGATGAAGCCGGCATAATAATTTGAAGCCGGCGCATAAATACTATTGAGTTTCTTTACAAAGTTGAACTGTTCCAGTGCCTCATCCAATTTCTTCAGATTAAAGTAGCTGTATCCCCAATTGAAATGCGCGTGATTCTGTTGATCAAGGGTAAGAGCAGGGAAGTCGACCTTCTTGAAGTACTGAATAGCCTTGCTGTGGTTTCCTTCGCCAAAGAAAAAATTGGCCAGATCGTAATACGCCGTGGCAGCGCGTGGACTGGACGGATAGCGTGATACAAAGTCGGCAATCAACTTTTCCCCGTCGGTGTTGCGCATGTTGAGCGCACTGTAAGCTATGTAGTACTCGGCCTCTGCTCGTCTTGGATCAGTCGGCGACGCTTCAAGGAGAAAATCACTGAACACCTTCCTGGCCGCCCCGAAGTTGCTGTGGACGACGAGTTCAGAACCCTTCTGAAACAGACGTTCAGCCCGTGACTGAGAAAGAGGTGCCTGACCAAAGAGGGGGATATTGGATATGATCAAAAGGGCGATAACGAAGTAACGACTCTGCAGCATCGAGAATTTCTGATAAAAACAATCCGGAAGGTGATTTATTGCAAACGTGAAGCCAAAAATGTAAGTCGAAAAAATGCTCCTATGCGAAGTTTGCATGGATTCAAAACTATGAAATTCCGGGGAATTTATTTAACCGAAGTACAAGGATAGACGACGAACTAACGTCGTTAGCGACTAGTTCATCAGGCGGAACACAAGTTCCCTAAGGATCTGCCCTTCCGACTGCGATCCGGAATCCACGCCTTTGAGTCGCAAATCGGCCTGCTTGATGACGCCGATGCATTCCACGATCTTCCGTTGGCTGAAATTACGCAATGCGGTGCTGTAGTCGCGGGCACTGTACGGTTTAATCTTCAGGGCAGTAACGAGGCCCCGCTCACTCTTATCCGGAGCCTGTGTTGCGACCAGCACCTTGCTAAAGAACGAAAACAGGTACGCCACCGCGGGGATGAGTGGGCTCTTCCGGGTATTGCTCTCCATGTAATTGACGATACGATTTGCCATGACGGCGTCTTTATGCAGGATGGCTTTCTGAAGTTCGAAGACGTTGTACTCCTTGCTAACACCCACCTGCTGCATTACCTGCTCGGCCGTAATCTCACCCCCATCACCGGCGGAGAGCGACAACTTATCGATCTCGTTCGCCAAACGGTGGAGATCATTGCCGACAAACTCGCATAAGACGATCACGGCGCGATCGTGAATTCGTATTTTTCGTTCCGCCGCATATTCCTGCACGAATTCAGGTAGCTGACTATCGTAAGGCTTCCTGGAGGTCAGTGCAACCGTCAGCTTGTCGATTTTCTTCCCCAGCTCCCGACGTTTATCAAGCGTTTTGTGCTTGTGGCAGAAAACAAGAATCGTGGTAGGGACCGGTTTGGAAACATAATCCAGCAACATTTTTGCTCCGGTTTCCTTGTTAAGGTCTGGTATATCCTGAGCTTCTCGGACGATCACTACCTGCCGATCGGCCATCATGGGGAACCGCCGGGCATGCGTGAGAATCGTTGCCATGGGTGAGTCCTTTCCGTACACGATTACCTGGTTGAATCCCTTCTCTGTGTCGTTCAATACGTTGTTCTCAACATAATCGGCCACCAGGTCGATATAGAACGGTTCTTCACCCTGGAGAAAATAAACCGGTGCGTATTTCTTCGCCTTGAGTTCGGTTAGAATCT
>CAZIAG010000505.1:0-3167 GCA_964537375.1 uncultured Roseivirgaceae bacterium | reverse complement strand
CACTCGCCTGCAGGTCTGCAGCGATCAGCAGCGGCAGGAGATAGCAGCACAACCACCCCGAAAAACCATAAGGTTCGTTGAGACTCCGGATATTTGTGAAGTGCGTATACCCCGTAAAATCCTTATTGAGTGTCTTAAGTTTTTCGAAAAGTCTAAGAATTGCAGGTTTTTGAGCGTAAGTATCAAGCTGATTTACAACCGGATATTCCGGAAAAAGCAAACTCAGGCATGTTGAGTCCAGTCCTCCTCCAAACGCAATAATGATCTTGTCCCTGACTGGACGGTATGGTTCAATATCCTTCGCTGCGTTCCTCACCTTAATGGGCGGGCAATCAACTGGCTTTTTGTCTTTTATGGTAAAAGTGAGGAATCTCTCAAACTCCTGCCTGGCTGCTTCCGAGATTGACCGGGGGAAGGTAACGGACTCAGAGAAAGTCAGGTAAGGATAGAATGCACAAAAACAAATTAGTGCCAAATGATCAGGGTGAACATTCCTGGGAACATAGTCAAACTCCAGATCCACTGACTCTGCCACAAGAGAAATAGGCCGAAAATTCCCTTCAAACATAAAGCCTTTTCTCTCTGCGTCCGACTCAGTTTTTGCATTTATGATGAACTTATCCTGGGTTTGTTTCAGCGAAAATATCATGCTATAACCAAAGGTTTAGGGAGGCTAACAAAGGTCGCGCAAAGCTACCCAACTTTGGTTTAACAGGCAACACTGCCGGATCTCGGACGCACTCACAACCAACACGTCGGTCGCCCGACGAATTTACACCACGTCCAAGACGAAGTCAATGGTCGGCAACCGCCTGCTTACACATTGGAGAGATTTGCAGACGTGTCATGACTTCGATCTGGCACTTCTAATCAATTTGTCGTAATATGGCACCCAAATTCAATAAATCTCACGGCCGCTAGCTGCTGCCCCGACTAAGTTTCATTGATCCATGGCTGGTAAATTTCTTGGTTTTCCGCTTATCGACGAAGGTATCGTCTATGACAAGCGTCATATTTCATACCTTAATGCCCCAGCCTATTATCAGCACCTGAACGTTATATTAACATTGCTGACCGAAGGCAAACTATCCGAAGCCAAACACCAGATAGCAAAGCTTCCGACGATCAGCAAGAACTATAAGACTCGTTTCCTTATGGCGCCTGTCGACGCGGCAACAGAGGCCGAGGAGATAGAACGCCTAAAAGTCCGCTTCCGACTGGCTGGCGTAGAACAAGACCTATATATAGAGAAAATTGTCTGTAATGATCCAAAATTCATTTACGTTGTGACACCGAAAGTCGCCTCGAGGAGTATTCTTCGGTTCTTTCGAAACGACATAAATCTAAAATCTCGCGTTCAGATTACGACCACGCCGCTGCAGCAATTGCTTGAAGAAAAGCCTAAATACAAGGAATATTTCAAGTTTGCCTTTGTACGAAACCCGTTTACGCGCGCAATCTCTTGCTACAACGACAAGATCGTTCCAACCGAATGGGAAACAGATAGCAACGGAAACCGAATCCCAGTCAACAACTCTTTCAAATATTTCAAAGGAAAGTCCATCCAGTATCCTATTCGGCCCAACATGCCCTTTGACGACTTTATTGAATTCTTGGGTTCAGAGTATGGGGGTGATCTTGTTGCCGATCGGCATTGGCTGTCGCAATTTGTAATTATGAGCGACGACAGCGATAGCAACCTCGTCGACTACGTGGGTAAGCTCGAAACGCTGGACGAAGACTGGCAACGAATATGTCGTGAGCTGCACATTGCTTATACATCACTATCAAGAATGAATTCAACAGAAAAGAAAATTCCGCCGACAAATAGACCGCAGTATTCTTCCAGGTCAATAGAAGTCATCAGGAAGCGTTATAAGAAGGATTTTGAAATTTTTAAATACCCGACCGAATATCCCGTTGCGTAAATAGAAAAAGATCCCGGCAGCCGTTCAAGCGGTTGGCAGTCGCATTGCAGGCTCTAGGGCCGGGCTTCCCAATTCACAGAATGTTGACGAGAAATTGAACATACGCGAGAAAAAGCGTCATCCGCCAAATCAACAACAATGGTCCCCTTATTTTCGTCTTTCCGCTTTGGAAGGAGAGGCGAATTGGAGTGCCCCTGCCTTTCTGTATCCGACAACAGCTTAGTGAATGCAAGCAAAAAATCCTTAGTTTTGCCGGGCAGTGGTATTCCGTTTTTGGAGGGTCGTTTGATTTTCACGATTATGTCATTTTACACCGACTTCAGGTACGAAAAGCACGTTTTCATATATGCCGTTTGTGGCAGGGCCTCTTCAACTGCCCTTCAGCGGATCCTTAACTCTTCCAACGAGATTTGCATTTGGGGTGAATCGTGGTCTGCCGCTGACATTTTCCTTGAGTTCATTCATGATATTAAGCAGAAAAATGCAGACATCGCAAAGACGAAGAAAAACGCCGAGTTTAAGTTGTTCAAAGATTGCTTTCAAACGGGTGTCCATGACAAGTTCTATCCGAACGCATTTCGCCCCCTCAATCCGTTGATCGCCCAGGCAGAAGCCCTTTTTGGTGAAGCGATCAAACCTCTGCAAGGCTTCAAGAGAACGGGTTATAAAGAGATTCGAATCCGACGCGAAAGCACCTTGCACACGTTGATCGAGATGTTCCCGAACAGTATGATTGTCTTCCTGTTTCGAGACCCATTGAAACAATGGGTCTCTGTTCGTGATACGGGCTGGTTCGCGGCTTCGAAAGACATCAATAAATTTATTGAGGAATACAACAAACGGGCGACAATTTATATGAACATCGCTCAGAAACTTCCACAGAATTGTATCTTCATTGAAAACACTCAACTCTCTGATCCGGTTCAGGTGGAAGCCCTCTTGCGCCAACTCGACATCTCAAAGTATGACAAATCGCTTCTGGAAAAGGTCGTTTCTTCCGTCAGGAAATTACCATTGACCGACCACGAAAAAAAATTGCTTGAAGAGCACGTGATCCCCACGTACCGTCAGCTGAAGAACCTGGTATTTTCACCCGCAAGTAACAAACCTGCTGGCACGGAACGTCTTTAAACCGCATATACACCGTCCATGCACAACAAACTTATTCATTCCAACAATGAATATTTCGTAGTATCATCAGGCAATTTTGCAGTTAAGCTTGACCGCCTTTCATTACCG
>CAZIAG010000504.1:0-3201 GCA_964537375.1 uncultured Roseivirgaceae bacterium | reverse complement strand
ACGTCAGTGACCCGATCTTATTGCGGTTTGGTTCAGCCGAACCTTTTTGTTTCTTAATCGCATCCATTATAAGGACTGCAGCAGGCGGGGTCTTAATGACAAAATCGAACGACTTGTCGTTATATATCGTGATCAGCACAGGCAGAACCTGACCGGGCTTATCCTGGGTCCGCGCGTTGATCTGCTTGCAAAAGTCCATAATATTGAGGCCTTTCGAACCCAATGCAGGTCCGATCGGAGGCGCCGGGTTGGCCGATGCACCTTTGACCTGTAGTTTCAGATAACCTGTTACTTCCTTTGCCATATTCTGTTTAGCTCAAATCTCAATCTAATTTTTCTACCTGCATATAGCTCAATTCCACAGGAGTGTTACGGCCGAAGATCTTCACCATAACGTTGAGCTTTTTCTTGTCCTCAAAAATTTCCTCAACAGTGCCGGTAAAACCGCTGAACGGACCATCCATCACCTTGACCGATTCACCCTTTATGAACGGCGTCTCAAGTTTCACCTCGAACTCATCGATTTCATCGACCTTGCCAAGTATCCTGTTCACCTCCGATTGCCGCAGGGCAACAGGTTCCTTCGACTGGCCGGTACCATTATTCCCCAGAAAACCAATTACACCCGGTATGTTGTTGACCGTGTGATAAGCCTCTCCATTGGAAAGGTCTGCGGAAATCATCACATAACCGGGGAAGAAGTTCCGTTCACGGACCCTCTTCTTGCCTCCCCGCATCTCATATACCTTTTCAGACGGGATCAGCACTTGCGGAATAAAATCCGAAAGCTTAGAGCGCTCGATCTCAGTTTCCAGGTAAGATTTTACTTTCTTTTCCTGGCCACTGACGACCCTGAGTACATACCATTTCAGTTCGCCCATCCCTTCTTCGATTAGAAGTTATAGTAATACCACTCCAGCCCGGTCTTGAAAACCCAGTCAATCACCCCAATCAGCAGCGCAAAGATTGTCGATGCTATCAAAACCAAACCGGCGCTTCCCTGCAACTCGCTCAACTTCGACCAGGTAACTTTCGTGGTCAGCTCCGACCAGGACTCCGTGATATAATTCTTGAGTTTTTCCATGGGTTTTCTTCAGGCTAGCCCTGAGGTCATATCGTTATCCAGCACGGGTGGAGAGACTCGAACTCCCAGCCAACGGTTTTGGAGACCGCTACTCTACCAATTGAGCTACACCCGTTTATTTAATCTTTTGGTTGCCTGGTGCCCTTTTGCCGCTCCTCCG
Organism: uncultured Roseivirgaceae bacterium; assembly: GCA_964537375.1. Taxonomy (GTDB): domain Bacteria; phylum Bacteroidota; class Bacteroidia; order Cytophagales; family Cyclobacteriaceae; genus Chryseosolibacter. The sequence continues at coordinate 1,957 of CAZIAG010000504.1, read as the reverse complement.
TGAGTATCGCCCAATCCCCTGAGCCGCACCCGTATACTCAGCCCAAAAGGACTGCAAAGGTAGAAGAAATGCACGAAAATTAAAAAGCCGAACGCAAAAAGCTTTTTGATTTCGGGCTTTTTACAGGGCATCTGACAACCCTCTCATTACCAGACATTTGTCCCAGCCGCTTGACAAAGCGATTAAAAAGCAAAAAGCAGAAAGCGATGAAGGCGCTTCCTGCTTTATAATACTAATTCAGTTTCAACGAACTTAGTCGAGGATTTCAGTCACCTGACCAGATCCGACCGTACGACCACCCTCGCGGATAGCGAAGCGGAGACCTTTCTCCATGGCGATCTTATTGATCAATTCTACCTCGATAGACACGTTGTCGCCCGGCATAACCATTTCTACGCCGGCAGGCAGCTTGATCTCACCAGTAACATCCGTCGTACGGAAGTAGAACTGGGGACGATACTTATTGAAGAACGGCGTATGGCGACCACCTTCTTCCTTCGAGAGGACGTAGACTTCCGCCTTGAACTTCGAGTGCGGAGTCACAGAGTTCGGCTTGCAGATAACCATACCACGGCGGATTTGATCCTTTTCAATACCGCGGAGCAGGAGACCCACGTTGTCGCCAGCCTCGCCCCTATCCAGGATCTTGCGGAACATTTCCACACCCGTGATAGTCGAGCTAAGGTTTTCAGCACCCATACCCAGAATTTGAACCGGGTCACCAGTCTTGATGACACCGCGCTCGATACGGCCTGTTGCAACCGTTCCACGACCAGTAATCGAGAACACGTCTTCAATGGGCATAAGGAAGTCCTTGTCGATCAAGCGAGTAGGCAGCGGAATATATTCATCAACCGCTTTCATCAGCTCCTCGATCTTCTCAACCCACTTCGGCTCGCCGTTAAGACCACCAAGCGCAGAGCCGCGAATTACCGGGATCTGATCGCCAGGGAAATTGTACGATGACAAAAGTTCACGAACTTCCATTTCAACCAGGTCGAGCAACTCAGGGTCGTCAACGAGGTCAACTTTATTCATGAAAACCACCAGCGCCGGCACACCGACCTGGCGAGCCAGGAGAATGTGTTCCCGGGTCTGAGGCATCGGACCGTCAGTTGCAGCAACCACCAGGATGGCGCCGTCCATCTGAGCAGCACCAGTAACCATGTTCTTCACATAGTCGGCGTGACCAGGACAGTCAACGTGAGCATAGTGCCTGTTCGCAGTCTGATACTCAACGTGTGAAGTGTTGATGGTGATACCCCTTTCTTTTTCTTCGGGTGCGTTGTCGATAGAGGAGAAATCCCTAGCTTGAGCAAGACCCTTCTCGGAAAGCACTTTGGTAATCGCCGCGGTAAGGGTGGTCTTACCGTGGTCCACGTGACCGATGGTTCCAACGTTTACGTGTGGTTTCGAACGATCAAATGTTTCTTTAGCCATATTTGATAATTCCAGTTAAAGTTTAAAGTGTATTGTTTTTGTTTATTGTTCCCTAAATAACCTCCTCTTCCGAGAAGTACACCCTAAACATGTTAAGCCTTTCGAATAAGGGTAAACCATTTCTGATTTATAGATCCGTGCACTCGGGTCGTTGTCCGCCAGGCAACGGACTGCGCTACTAGTCAGTTCCCTGGCAACCTCTATGCATTTGGATCACCGATCGCTATCACCATCGGACTCACGTTCCACGATCAAGCGGACTTGACCCTGGCGTGGCCGCGCCCCGGTAACAACCCGCCCTGAACTCATGCATCCAAAGCTGATTGCCGTGCGCTTTATCCGAGCCGTTGAACAGGATTGAACTGTCGACCTCTTCCTTACCAAGGAAGTGCTCTACCACTGAGCTACAACGGCGTTTGCGGGAATTTAGGTTTGGCGCCACTTTGCCCGCGACAGCCTTTCCGGCACAGCGGCAGACTCATATATAACCTGTTCCGCATTATACATTTATACCTAT
>CAZIAG010000503.1:2014-3204 GCA_964537375.1 uncultured Roseivirgaceae bacterium | reverse complement strand
CCAATTTAGAACTGGTTTAAATAGCCAAATCGTTCCAAATATAAGGATAAATGGGGAGTAGAAAACACACCTCGGGCTAAAGCAGGGCTTCATTTTCGTACACCTCACATTTCGTCGATTTCTTCTCACAACGAAGATTGTTGTTGAATTCAAAATTTTCCCGGACAGCAATGGTATAGGATGTACAAATTTTGTCAGGAACTGTATGGTAAACCTGTTGACCCGTTCCAAAACACGAACGTAGTGCTGATGCTCTGAGTCATTTTTCTTATCTTCATCGGCTTACGGAAAAAACCATGAAGACCCTCCGCACGTGGATCCGTAACCTTTTCGGATTTTCCGGCCGCGAAGTGAACGGATTCCTTATTCTGCTTCCGCTGATGTTAGTTATGATTATGTCCGAGCCCGTTTACAGGTCATGGATTCGTCATCGTCCCCGCGATTTTTCTGAGGATGTTCGGGTACTGGACAGCCTTGTGGCGTTGTGGAACCCTTCGCAATCGATTGATAGCACGGAGGCGCCTCGGGCACAGGAATTTTTTACGTTCGACCCGAACGCGGCTACGGTGGAGGAGTTCGTTCGGCTGGGATTCCCGGAGGTTTTGTCGAACCGTATTGCCAATTATCGGCAAAAAGGGGGGCAATTCAGGGTAAAGTCAGATCTGTTAAAAATTTATGGTGTTGATTCGGCGTTTTATCGACAGCTTCGCCCGTACATCGCGCTCCCGGAATCGATTGAACGTGCGCCGCAACAAAATGCCCGCGTAAACGTTCGCGCTCTTAGCCCGACCCCATTTGATTTGAATGAAGCAGATACGACAACATTGAAGAGCGTGTTTGGGATCGGGTCGGTACTGGCAAACAGGATCGTGAAATTCAGAGACCGGCTAGGGGGATTTGTCAGGGAGGAACAGGTAACCGAGGTATATGGACTTGATTCGGCAACGGCGATGCGATTGCGCGACGTCGGGTTCATCGCTGAAGATTTTGTTCCGACAAAAATTTTGTTGAACGAAGCAGATGAAAGGCGACTCGCGCTACATCCGTACCTCAGCCGGTCAGAAGCGCGGGCTATTGTTGGATATCGTTTTCAGCACGGTCCGTTCAACTCCGTGGATGAGTTGAGAAAATTGCATCAGCTCGATTCAACGAAAATTGAACGCATACGCCCTTACATACTAATTGATGAA
>CAZIAG010000503.1:0-2004 GCA_964537375.1 uncultured Roseivirgaceae bacterium | reverse complement strand
GCGTGACGAAAGGCATCAAGCATATCTTGCGCACTTATCTCAGGCGGTTGACGAATCTGTCGGGAAACAACCGCTCGTTGTTACTGTTGCGTTTATCCGCGGAGCAGCTGATGGACCTTCACGAGGTGAACATGCTGAACCACGTTCCTTCGTTCGAGGTAATCAAGGCCATGATGGCGGGTAGAACGGTTAAGGTTTGTCAGGTCCTTGACAGTCGGGTGGAAGCCAACAATGAAGTCAGCAAGAAATTGAAGCGCCTCCTTCGAATGGACAACTTTCTATTCGAAGAGCGCGGATCACGTGACCTTCATATCGGCTGGCCTTTCGTACGTGGAAAATTTGCAGACGGCACACTCGTGCGGTGTCCGTTGCTTTTCTTTCCGGTGACGCTGGTTGCGGAGAACAACAACTGGTTTTTGCAGCCTCGTCCGCAGGCCGGTATTAGTCTCAACAAATCGTTCTTGCTTGCCTACGCATTTTATAACAACGTCTCGCTCGACGAAGAGTTACTGGAAACCAGCTTTGAAGATTTCAATCACGACAGTACGGTCTTCCGTACGCAGTTGTATCAATTGATCACGGAGCGTATTGAAATCAATTTCAACCCCGACAACTTCCAGGACGAACTTACTCCGTTCAAGAATTTTAAGAAGGATGAGTTTGACCAAAAGCACCGGAACGGGGAATTGAAACTGTTCCCGGAAGCTGTGCTCGGTATTTTCCCACAGGCCGCGTCGCAGCTTGTTCCGGATTATTTGCAGCTGATTAATGACGAGGCGATTTCCGATCTTGAAGATTTCTTCCTTAACAAGACCGTTTTGCCAGAAGGGGCGGAGTTGCGACCGCAGCCTCAAAGCGTGAAGGAAGAAAAACTGTACACACCATTTTCATTGGACGCTTACCAGGAGAATGCCATACGCGCAATTAAGAACGGGCATTCGGTGGTGGTACAGGGACCTCCCGGTACCGGAAAGTCGCAACTGATCTGCAACCTGATGGCCGATGCAATTGCTTCCGGAAAACGCGTATTGCTCGTATGTCAGAAACGCGCTGCGCTGGACGTTGTTTATGACCGGCTTAGCGCAAAAGAACTAGGAGATTTCGTGGGCCTGGTGCATGATTTCCGCAACGATCGAAAAACTGTGTTCGCGAAAGTAGCGCGGCAAATCGACAACATCGAAAATTTCAAGGCGCTCAACCGAAACGTGGATATCATCCAGACGGAACGCCGATTCTTTCAGGTCTGTCGTAGTATCGACAACATTTCTGAAGAGCTCGAACAGTTCAAAGAGGCGCTCTACGATGACAAGGAATGCGACATCAGCATCAAGGAACTGTATCTTACTTCCGATCTTCACGATGAGACTGTCAACCTTCGGCAGGAGTACCGGCACTTTCCATTTTCCGCGCTGCCTGATTTCCTACGTAAACTGAAGCAGTATGTCGATTACGAATCGGCCTTTGGAACTCAAGAGTATCTTTGGTACGACCGGAAGTCGTTTGCGGGATTTGCGATCGGTGACCTGAAAGAAATTGAACGCGTGGTCGGGGAGATACCTGCCTATCAGAAGGAAGTAGCCAATGCGTTCAGGGATTTGATTGGACATCCATTGAACCTCGAAGAAGGTCAGTCGTTGCTGACACGTGAAGACGACGCCCTCGGCATGTTGGCTTTGCTGAAAAATGAAACCATCTATCAATACTTTGTCGCGATGTCCGAAGAGACCGACGACGAGACCAGCCTGCTTTGGTTTTCGAACATGGAAAGGGTGGTTGGCAATTGCTTCGATGATCCTGGTGTAGAATCTACGCTTCCTCATGATCAGCTTGTGAAGGTACAGGAGGCGTTGCAAAAACGAATGGATGCACAACGGAGCCTGGTGAAGCTTATTCGCTGGAAACTTTTTTCGAAGGACAAGTTTCTCATCCGCCGTGTGCTGGTGGCCAACGGTCTTCCGGAAAACCGCAAGGCGATGAAGATTCTTGAACGCCGCATCGACAACC
>CAZIAG010000502.1:0-3207 GCA_964537375.1 uncultured Roseivirgaceae bacterium | reverse complement strand
ACCAATTCCTGCAACCGTGTCTCAACGTTGTGCTCAACCCTCGCGTTAGTGCAGTAGGTGGACGGAGGACTCTCGACGGATAACGGATTGGCTAGGCGTAGCAACAAGGAACAGGGAACAAGAACCAGAGACCAGAGACCAGGAACAAGGCCCAGACCCAAGGCCTTCTGTCCCGGTCACTGGTTTGCGACGTCTTAGGACTCCTGGGCGAGCCGCCCGCAATACCTTCGTACGTCATTTCCTGAAAAAATTTCAGTCCTGCACGTGACATCTATGTCAACTTGAACGCAAAACGGTGGTCGGCACATATTTTGTTGAAGGCGGGTTTGCTTGACAAATCATAAGTTTGGTCAAACTGCATCACAAACGATGAAAAGGAGGATTAAACGATGAAAAGTCTGGTAACATCTAACTCAAGCCTGCTTCAAGCCGTTCCTTCTTTCCTGTATTGCCTTTTTAGAAGGAACCCGTTCATTCCAATTCACGTCACCACCAATCCGCCGCGCTCAACGATTTCAGGGCGACCGTTAGGCGTCGTTCGCTAAAGCGAAACGGCAACTTCCTTTGACGAAACTTTTCAAAGGGGACCGATACTGATCGGTGGTTTCTTCCAGCAAGCATTTGTGTAACTGGTAAACGAGAACGAGGTATGCGAATAGCCCAGGTATCTCCACTTTACGAATCTGTGCCCCCAAAGTTTTATGGAGGCACAGAACGGGTTGTTTCCTATTTGACCGAGGAACTCATTAATCAAGGCCATCACGTAACGCTTTTTGCTTCCGGCGATTCGATCACCAGGGCGGAGGTTGTCTCCCATGTGGATGAAGCGTTGCGGCTGAACCCCGATGTAAAAGATCCAATCGCACATCATATCGTTCAACTCCACGACCTGATCCAACAGGCCGATGAGTTTGACGTGATTCATTTTCACACCGATTACCTGCATTTCCCGTTCAGTTCGCTTTTGCGAACACCACACCTGACCACCTTGCACGGGCGGCTGGACCTCCCCGATCTCAAATATGTGTATGATCGTTTCCCAAACCAGCCGGTCGTTTCAATCTCCAATTCCCAGCGTATGCCGTTACCTCAGGCAAACTGGGTTGGAACCGTCTATCACGGCTTGCCCATCGACCTATATTCTTCAGGTCCGGGTGACGGCGACTACGTGGCCTTCATCGGTAGAATATCCCCGGAAAAACGACCCGATCGGGCCATCGAGATTGCGCGGCGAGCAGGAGTTAAAATCAAGATTGCAGCTAAGATTGACAAGGCCGACGAGACCTACTATCAGCAACACATCAAGGCGTTGCTTGATCAACCCCATGTCGAGTTTATCGGCGAAGTCGGTGAAGACACGAAGAATGAGTTTCTCGGTCGCGCAAAGGCTCTACTCTTCCCTATTGACTGGCCGGAACCCTTCGGCATGGTGATGATTGAAGCCATGGCGTGTGGTACTCCCGTTATCGCGTACCCACACGGTTCTGTCCCTGAGATCGTGACAGACAACGTGAATGGCTTTATTGTGGACAGTGTGAATTCAGCTGTCGAGGCGTTGGAAAATGTTGAAAACCTGGATAGAAGGACGATTCGTTCCTGCTTCGAGGAACACTTTAGTTCGAGAACCATGGCGCGTCGATACCTGCAGATATTTGAACGACTGCAACAGTTGTCGGCCATGACGAACGGCCGACGCGCGCAAACGGGTGAGTTGGCAATCGCATAGACACAAAGGTCCTGGTATGATACCCGATCGCGAACTCAAATCCGGACATAATGGTATTTCACTGGGCGAGGTGGAACCCGTGCACGCTGATGACCGGGTACATGTGCTGAATCACTGCGACACCTTCGGGATCTTCGATCGTTGGGGCGACATTCTGCCAGGAGGCAAGGGCGTTCACGGCCTTTATCATAAAGACACACGTTTCATCAGTCGACTGCAGATACTGATCAACTCGGTCAGACCAATCCTGTTGAACTCGACCATAGAAGAAGAGAATGAAGTCCTGTCCGTGGACCTCACCAATCCTGCCCTGACGGATGCGAGCGACAACATACCCTATGGTGCGCTGCACCTTCGGCGGCGCCAGCTCATCGTCGATCATACGTATCGCGAAAGACTGGATCTTCAGAACTATGATACAAAACCCCACAAGCTCCGTATTTCAATCCAGCTGCAGGGCGACTTCAAAGACATTTTTGAGGTGAGAGGCGCAACGCGAAAATCCAGGGGCGCCTTCCTGGGATTCGATTTTTCCGAGCGCCGCCAAGTACAACTCACCTACAAAGGTCTCGACGGAATATATCGCAGGGCCGACGTTTGTTTCTCTAAGACATATACGACGTCCTCCAACGATGGGACGGTGACGTTTGACTTCAGCCTCGAACCCCGAGAACCTCTTACGTTGGAGTACGTGATCCTGTTCCACACGGGAAACGGTTTACCTTCCGTCATACCTACAGGCGATCTGTTCAGCCACGACGGTTTTGCCTATCAAATGCAGAAGTTCAAGCTGCATTTTCCAGCCATTGAAACAGCCAACGAACAATTCAACCACTGGATCAACCGCTCGCGGTTCGACCTGATCTCACTGATGGCCGACACGCCGTATGGCAAGTACCCTTATGCCGGTGTTCCCTGGTACAACACCGCCTTTGGTCGGGATGGCATCATCACCGCGCTTGAAGTGGTGTGGCTCGTTCCGGATCTTGCCAGGAGTGTATTGATGTTCCTGGCGTCGAACCAATCGACCGATCACAACCCAGCTTCGGATGCTGAACCGGGAAAGATCCTCCACGAGACGCGCGGCGGCGAGATGGTAAATCTCAACGAGGTTCCATTCAAACAATACTACGGCTCTGTAGATTCAACACCATTGTTCGTCATCCTGGCGGGTGAATATTATGAAAGAACAGGCGATGTTTCAACCATAAAACAACTTTGGAAAAATGTTGAACGGGCGATTCATTGGATTGATACCTATGGAGACCTCGATGGTGATGGGTTGGTGGAATACAAGCACAAGGCGACAAACGGCCTGACCAACCAGGGCTGGAAGGACAGCGCTGACTCCATATTCCACGAAGATGGAACCCTGGCCGATTCTCCCATCGCCCTTTGCGAAGTCCAGGGTTATGTGTACATGGCCAAGCGAAAGGCGGCCAAAATCGCGGAAAGCCTTGGCCATTCCGAGCTCGCTTCAC
>CAZIAG010000501.1:0-3228 GCA_964537375.1 uncultured Roseivirgaceae bacterium | reverse complement strand
TTGTTGCTGCGCGACGTTGGTCAAAATGCATACCAAAGCGGAAATGGGCCTCAGTATCGAACCAACACCTGATCGACAAATCAAAAGGTGGTGAGAAAATGGTCAGGTGGAGCGTTTTTCCCCACTAGATATTCGCGGCCTTCCGGATTTTTTCGCGGAGGGTCTTGCGATCGATACCCAGGATCTGCGCTGTTTGTGAGATGTTGTTCTTATTCGCCGCCAGCACTTCCATGATGTACTCGCGTTCGACGTCAGCAAGCTTCCGGTCCAATTTTCTCGAACGTTTTACCGAGAATTTGAAATTTTCCGGGAGGTCGGTTACGTCAATTGTATCGTCATCCGTCATAATCACGAGGCGATGGACGAGATTCTGGAGTTCCCTTACGTTGCCTGGCCAATCGTAGGACCCAAGTGCGGAGAGTGCCCGTGAGGAGAACTTCATGGGGGACCTCCCGTGCTCGCGAACATAACGCGTCAGGAAAAAGTCCAGAAGCAGGTGGATGTCGTTTTCCCTTTCGCGAAGCGGCGGAAGGTCGATGGTGATGATGTTTAGGCGGTAGTACAGGTCCTCACGGAACAAACCTTTCTTGACGAGCTGCATCAGGTCGACGTTTGTGGCGGCCACGATCCGGACATTCACCTTGTTCGGCTTTTTCGACCCGACCATGTAGAATTCCTTTTCCTGGAGTACACGCAAGAGTTTCGCTTGCATGGCGAGGCTGGTGTTGCTTATCTCGTCGAGGAAAATCGTACCACCATCGGCGGTTTGAAAAAAACCTGCCCGGGTTTCGGTTGCCCCGGTAAAAGCGCCTTTCACATATCCGAACAATTCGCTTTCGAGGAGGGAGTCGGGGATGCCACCGCAGTTGACGGGTACGAACGGCGCTGTCGATGCCTGACCTCCGTAGTGCAACGCCCGGGCTACAAGTTCTTTTCCCGTCCCGCTTTCTCCGGTGATCAATACCGTGGCGGTGGTTGCTTTCGCCTTGTTTATGATCTTAAATACCTTGAGCATTCCCGGCGACTGTCCGATGATTCCGAAATTTTGCTGTATGGATTTCGGTGTCTCCTTGCGTTGCTTGCTGTTCTTTGAGAGTACGCGTTCCACCGATTTGAACAGTTCCGCATCGGTAAAGGGCTTAACGAGATACTCTTCGGCTCCGATCTTGATTGACTCGACGGCGCCCTGGATTGACGGGAATCCCGTTATCACCAGCACACCGACCGCTTTGAAATTTTCGGCGACATGTCTGACAAGTTCCATTCCATTTTCACCGGGCATTCGCAGGTCTGTAATGACCAGGTCGATATCGAGCTGACCCAGAAGTTTTACGGCCGTCTGCACGTTGTTGGCACTATAGACAGCATATCCAACACTCTCGAGATTGCGCCGGATCAACTCGACCGTCTCGGACGAGTCGTCAACTACCAATATGTTTGTCTTTGTGCTCATGCTTGTGTTCGATGCCGACCTTGTTTTACCGGCAATGTGATCTCAAACTTTGTCCCTTTTCCCCGGGTGCTACTGACAGCGATCTTTCCCTTGTGGCTGTCGATAATGCCCTGCACGACCGAAAGTCCCAGACCCGTGCCGTGGCCCGGCGGTTTGGTCGTGAAAAACGGTTCGAAGATCCTCTTTTTTACGTCCGGAGTCATTCCTTCACCGGTATCACGCACAACGAGGCTGACGCAATCCGTTTTCGCGGCAGTGTATACGTAGACCTGCCCGCCATTCGGCATCGCGTGGACTGCGTTTGTGATGAGATTCACAAGCACCTGGCTGATCTGTACTTCATCGGCCATGATGTCGGGAAGTGATGGATCCAGGGATTTTACGATCCTGATGCCACGGCTTTGAAAACGGACATCGATAAAATAGAGGATGTTATCGATGATCGTATTCAGATTGACCTTTGTTATCTGTTTAGGCATTTGGCGTGAGAAGATCATCAGTTTCTTGATGATCTCCCGTGTATACAACGATGCCTTGATTATGCGTTCTATGTCATCGTCCTGCTGTTCACTGAGGGCACCACTTTTCTTAATGAGTTGTGCAAACCCGAGGATTTTGGCAAGCGGTTCATTGAGTTCGTGTGCAATACCCGCCGTCAACTCGCCAACGAAGGCAAGTCGCTCGACGTGTTGAAGTTGTATTTGTAGTGCTTCCTTCTCCTTTTCAACATTCGATCGTTTGATGAAAAGGGCCAACTCACGAGCCACTGCCTTTGTCAGTTTGCGTTCTTCCGAAAGAAATGCCGGCTTTTTGTTTTTTCCTTTGCCCGGACGATAGCCGACCGCTACGCTGCCAATATCTTTCTTATCGACGCGGATGGGCGCTTCGATAAAATATTTGCTCTTCGCAAACCCTTTCGTCGCGAACGTGTGTTCTTCAATTTGTATGCGCACATCCGCCAGCGAAGGGAATTGCATTGCTTCCGGCAACACTTTTAATGTAGTCTCAACGAGTTGAGGAATGCTGTTCTTTGCGTTCCATGCGGCACGCGACAGCGCATAGAGGCAGTTCAGTTCTTTGATTCGTTCCTGGAGTTTGAATTCGCTGGAGACTTTCATTTTTGTGGTGCCGACCCGAAAAAGTAAAGGCAAAAGAACAAAATTAGTTCCGTTTTCCAATCTGGAAGTGAGGAATAATGCCCCACTGGTGAGTATTTGGCCAATCACTTCTGCCTTTATGGCGAATAGCGTCGAATAATCGAATATGGCACGGAACATGTGGATAGAAAAGGTTTAATAATCAGGAAGGAGATGAAAGGAGAAATGATCGTTACGTCGACAGATTATCAGCGGTTGACCGATGTAGTTGAATTGTCAGCCGCGAAAACGAGGATGCCGGAGTTGGTAAAGGCGTTGTTGGACAAACTGGCAAAGGCGCGTGTTGTACCTCAACATGAGATCAATGATGGGATCGTGACCATGAATTCGAAGGTCTATTTGCGCGACACGAAAAGCGGACGGGAGACTGAGGTCACCATTACGTATCCTCAGGAAGCGGATCCGCGACAGCGCCGCGTGTCTATTTTTTCTGAGGTCGGTCTTGCCTTGCTCGGAAAAGGCGAACGCGACATCGTTTCCTGGAAAGTACCGGGCGGCATTGGAGAATTCGAGGTCGTGCGTGTTACCTACCAGCCGGAAGCGGCAGGTCATTTCAATCTATAACCCGTTGAGTTGAGAAATTTTGCGGTATTTCTGGTGCTAATCAGTTCGGGTGCG
>CAZIAG010000500.1:0-3236 GCA_964537375.1 uncultured Roseivirgaceae bacterium | reverse complement strand
CAGAACTGATCAAACAATCGCGGCTATTCTCCCTTTATACTCCATATATTATATGGATCGTCCTGGTCTTTGTGCTTCATATCCAGGAATGGTGGGTGACCTATTCACTCAAGTCGGAGGGGGAATGGACATTGCCGAAATTCCTTTTTATCCTCCTCTACCCGATCAACCTTTACGTGCTCGCACATTTGCTGTTCCCCGGGCAAAAGTCGAACTCCTATACGTCAAAAGAGTTTTACCTTACCCATTTTCGTCGCCTGTTCACAAGCGCGATGATCCTGGTGATTTTGAGCGTGCTTCACAACGTATTCCTCCTGAAACTGGAACTGAAGGATCAGCTGCCTCACCTCATCGCCCTGATGGTTTTGTCGATCATGATCATTACGAAAACAAGAAGCGGTGTGGCGCACATTCTCGTATCGGTCCTCTTTCTCCTTTTGCTGATCGTCAGCCTGGCGATTGAAAATCAAACGATCTACTAGCTCCGTCGCACATGAAAACGCTTGTGGCCCTGCTCATTGTTTTGGTTCAGAACTTCACCGGCGCGTCGGGACAAATTCGCCCGGCGGAAAGCATCGGCATTGTCGGCGATACCACCGATGTGGTTGTCACCACGGAAGGCGGATTTGTGCTGGCGGGGGGAAGTACCGATGTGGACGAGGCGTTCCGATGGATGATTTCCCGATCGGCTGGCGGAGATTTCGTGGTGATTCGGGCTTCGGGATCGACGGGATACAACGATTATGTGTATGGTCTCGGGAACGTCAATTCAGTTGAGACGCTGTTGATCGATAGTCGCGAAAAAGCGATGAAAAAGGACGTTGGTGAACGCATCCGCGCTGCGGAGGCGTTGTTCATTGCGGGAGGTGACCAGTGGAGATACTTCGACTACTGGACGGACTCGGAAGTATCGGAAGCGATCCGTTTTCTGATTCATGAAAAGAAGGTACCGGTAGGCGGAACCAGTGCGGGGTGCGCCGTGATGAGCGGCATCGTATTTGACGCGCGGAACGGCACAGCCTACTCCGACCGTGCCCTAACAAATCCATTCGATTCCACGGTGAGTATTTCCAGGAGTTTCATCGAAGTTCCCTTCTTAAAAAACACGATAGCCGATCAACACTACACGCAGCGAAACCGCCTCGGCCGTCACGTGGTCTTTATGGCCAGGATGTTCAAAGACCTGAACGTGGATCAGGCGAGAGGCATTGGCGTCGACGAAAAAACGGCCATTTGTATAGATGCATCCGGGGAGGTTCGGGTTTTTGGTCAGAACAAGGTGTACCTTCTGCGCGCGACACGTCCGCCGACATGGTGCGAACCCGGAAAGAACCTGGCATGGACGCACCCGATCGAGGTGACGGTGATCGATGCGGCACAGAATTCCGAACCATTCGATATTGTAAACGGCTGGCCGGTCGCCAACGAACAGTGGGTTGTCGAGGAAGGACAGCTGATCCGTACACCCGTTGACCGTTAGCGCTTCGCCACCCCTAACCCGAAAAGAGCGAAATCATATTTTACGGGGTCCAATGGGTCCATTCGTTTAAGGTTCTCGGTCAACTCCAGGGCCGTCAGCCAATCGGTTTGCTTTCGGCGAATGAGTTTGAGTTTCCTGGCCACGCGGTCGACGTGCACATCACAGGGGCAGATCAACTGAGCCGGAGAGATCTTCTTCCAAATGCCAAAGTCGACGCCGTTGTTGTCGGTCCTCACCATCCAACGCAGGTACATATTGATGCGTTTGCACGTGGATTTTCTCTCGGGCGTCGGAATGTGTTTGCGCGTGCGTTCGGGATAGTCGTCGAGGCTGAAAAACAACCGATGAAAATTGACCAGGCCTTGCTCAACGGTCGGGGCACCCGTCGGCGGCAGGAACGCATCTTCCAGTGATCCAAATCTTCGGTAAAGGTTATTGAGCGCGGCGACGAAATACAGCGCGTCGGTGGAGTTGAATGTTCGGTGGCAAAATCCCTCCAATCGTTTCAAATCCCGCGGCGAATGATGGCGAACAAATTTATAGGGGTGATTGTCCATCCGTTCAAGCAATTCGCGGCATTTATTGATGATCGTTTTTCGCTGTCCCCAGGCAAGCATCGCGGCGAAGAATCCCGCGATCTCGATGTCGCCCCTCGCTGAAAACCGGTGGGGTATGGAGATGGGGTCGTTCTCGATAAACGCCGGGGCGTTGAACAGCCGTACGTTCTCTTCGAGGAAGTCTTTCAGCGCGTCGCCCTTAAGTTTCAAAATCAAACGTTTCCGGCAAAAATGTCAAAAAGAAATGACGTACAAGAAATAAAGAAGGAAGATGACTGCATAGCGCCATCCGTGGAAACCCCGTGATGCCTTCTTTGTATTTTTGTCGACGTGAAAAGTGGCACTGAATTCCGGTTCAAGCAATTCACCGTAGCTCACGACCGCAGCACCCATAAGGTAGGAACCGATGGCGTGTTGCTTGGCGCCTGGGTGAATGTTGCTGGCGTTCGAAGGATTCTCGACATCGGCACGGGAACAGGGTTGATCGCGTTAATGCTGGCGCAGCGCACCCAGCCCGGGGTAACAATCGACGCTGTTGAAATCGGAGCAGAAGACGCTACACAGGCACGCGCAAATGTCAAGGCATCGCCGTGGCCCGATCGGGTTCACGTACATCACACGGGTATCCAGAAATATCAGACCGAAAAGAAGTACGATCTCCTCGTCAGCAACCCGCCCTTTTTTACAGGTAGTCTCCTTCCGCCGGAGGAAAAACGACGCCGGGCACGGCACACCCATGAACTTCCCTTTGACGAACTGCTCGAAGCCAGTATCCGGTTGATGGCAGACCCGGCCAGGCTTGCCGTGGTTCTTCCCTATGCCGAAGGGCTTGCGTTCACCGACGCAGCGCGAGCCCGCCAACTTCATCTTACCCGCGTTTGCGAGTTCCGGTCGCGGACAGACAAGCCTGTCGAACGTCTTTTGATGGAGTTTGGCAAAAACACGGAGAAGGTGACAAAAGAAGAGTTGATATTGTATTCAGCGGGTGATACGTGGTCGGATAGGTATCGTGCGTTGACGCGGGCGTTCTATTTGAAGGGGTGATATGTTCGACATCGTCGTGGTCCGGCGTCCCGGAATTATGACTAACCCGACGGTGGTCACCGGCCTTCCAGGTTCCGGTACTGAATATATAAAGGTGTGCCCAAGCCAAAATAGAAAAGACGGGGTTAGAAATGATCTAAGGGCAGTTGTCAAAG
>CAZIAG010000499.1:0-3237 GCA_964537375.1 uncultured Roseivirgaceae bacterium | reverse complement strand
TTGTTTCCCGACCCGGGACGTCAGAATGCTTACCTGGTAATGTGTGAAGTGCTCAACCCGGACGGTACTCCGCATGAATCAAACGCCCGTGCAACCATTGACGATGACGACAATGATTTTTGGTTCGGCTTTGAACAAGAGTATTTCTTGTGGAACACAGAAACGAACAAGCCATTGGGTTTCCCGGCCCAAGGATACCCCGCTCCTCAGGGCCAGTACTATTGTTCCGTCGGTGCCAGGAACGCCTTCGGTCGTAACATTGTTGAGGAACATCTCGATTATTGTCTTGCCGCGGGTATCAACGTCGAAGGTATCAATTCTGAAGTTGCCGCCGGCCAGTGGGAGTTTCAGATTTTCGCTAAAGGTGCCAAGGCGGCCGGCGACCAGATGTGGGTTGCACGTTACCTTCTTGAACGCACCGCGGAGAAGTATGGCATTGCCGTCAACTGGCATTGCAAACCACTCGGCAACACAGATTGGAACGGGTCGGGCATGCACGCAAACTTCTCCAACTCACTCCTGAGAAACGCCGGCAGTCGCGAGGTATTCGAGACGGTGTGCCAGGCATTCGCGCCCGTGGTGAAGGAACACATCGACGCTTACGGTGCCGACAACCACTTGCGTCTCACCGGAAAACACGAAACACAAGCGATCGACAAGTTCTCTTACGGAATTTCCGATCGCGGTGCTTCCATAAGGATCCCAATTGCGACGGTAGAGAATGGCTGGAACGGATGGCTTGAAGATCGCAGGCCGAACTCCTCTGCAGATCCATACAAAGTGGCCGCGCGGATTATAAAGACCGTTAAGACCGTTCCCGAATACGCTACGGTGAACGGACACTAAGATTTGGCGTCTGGTTGTTTAATAGGAGTCGGATGGAAACGTCTGGCTCCTTTTTTTTGTTCTAGCCTCTGAACTCCGCACTCATAACTTTGGATAGTTCACCTTTTGCCGGCTCTGACGCAGAACTCGGTCGTCGGTCGCCGGTTTGCCGGTCATCGGTTTGATGTAGACAAAAAAAGAGTGGTGTTCTGCCTCGCGTGAAATCGTCTTCAGAGATTGCGGGCATTGCACCCTGCGGTTGAGTTGGGCCGAACTCACCGGCTTGTGTCTGTCAAGACGTCATCTTCGACCCGATAAAGCGCATGAGGTCATCTTCCACCCTTTCGGGATCCAACCAAAAGTTTCTGCTAAAGACAAAGAAATGATCCCAGTTCTTCTTCTCCAGCAGCTCAGGAACGTAGGCGAAACTATCCTTCGGTGAAAGGCTTGCGTAGTAGTTTGCATCATCCGTACGCACTACACCAAGGTAGTTGCCGTTCTCCTTCACCGCCAGGTCGGTCAGGGGCAGCATATCGGTACCGAAATTCAGGGCGGTAAACTTCTTCTGAGCCCACTCTTTCAGACGCTGATTCAAATACCATGAAGGCGGCTGTTTCACGGGAGAAACCACCTTCGGCTTGAATCTCATCTGGTGCACGTCACGCGCAAATTCGAGGTATTTCTTCAAGAGCTTCGGCCCATCATTCTTCGAATCGTCGATGCGAAGGTCTTCAGGTTCGATGCTGCATACGAGAATGATCTTTTCACGTGCACGAGTAACCGCCACGTTAAGCCGGTTCTCGCCACCAGGCATGCTGAGACTGCCGAATTGCATATGCATCTTCTTTTTCGTATCGGGCGCATAGCCGACGGAGAAGATGATGATATCCTTTTCGTCGCCCTGCACGTTCTCGATATTCTTGACAAAGAGTGTACTCGGAATTTGCATCCCGGCATTGCCGAAGATCTCTTCCATCATGTCAAGGATCAGCGTCTGCTGCGGCGCATTGAACGTCACAATACCAATCTCCTCATCGGGATTGCTTCTCGTAAGCTCGATCACCTTCTCCACTACCACACTCGCCTCAACCGGATTCGTATTGTTCACCCATACGCCTTTGACCTTGCAGTACTCGATACCTGGTTGATTAAGGTTGAGGATCACACGGTCGGGTAGCAGCTGCAGTCTCCCCTCATAAAAGTGTCGATTTGAAAAATCGATGAGGTCCAGCGAACGACTACGATAATGTCCCTGCAAGTGAAATGTCGGAAGGTATCGTTCCGCGAGGCCGAGGAGCGATTCCACTTCAAGGTCCGGTTCATTCTCATCGTCGTCCCACCTCACCTGGTAAAGTTCGCTCGGCTGCAACTGCATGTCGTCACCCGCGACAAGGACCTGCTTCGCCCGATACATGGCGGGTATCCCTCGTTCGGCATAGCATTGCGAGGCTTCATCGAAGATCACTAAATCGAAAATGTCCTTCATTGGAAAGATGGCCGAAGCCGACTCCGGCGACGCCATCCAACAAGGCATCAGGTTGAGCAATTCATCCTCAAACGTGCTGATCACCTTGCGCAACGACCATATCTTCTTCTTTTTCGTCACCTGGTGATAAAGGTCACGATAAGTGACGCGGTTCTTCAAGCGGTTGTATTCTACCCGATCACAAACGCGTTCCCTTCCCCGCATTAGCAATATATCGTGACTCAATCGCTTCTTCTCCTGAACCAGGCGCGCCAGCTCCTGCTGTTGGTCCTGCATTTTTCTTGAAGACACTGACCTGAGAATGGGATACTTCGCCTCAATATGCTCAATCCAGGTGAGTCGCAGGCTATTCTCAAACAGTACCATCTGTTTTTCCGCATCCCATCCAACCTTCTCATAAAGGCGGTTGATCACATCGCGCTCATACGGAAGAAGTGATTCCTTCAGGCGGTCGAAGTCGCAAAGGCTGTCAAAATCACGCCGTAGCGTTTTAATGTATTCCTGCTCCAGCGACGGTTCGTGTATTAGGTTCCTTATCTGGTAGGCCGTCAGCCATTCGAGCCAAGGTTTGCTCCGCTCGGGAATCTCGTTGACGATCGTGAGGCATTTTTTAACTAACGTGATAAAATCTTCGCGAGTAACTCTTTTCGGTGATATTGCTTTTCGGATCTCTCGCAGCGAATTAAACAGAAGTTTTGCCCGCATCGCCAGCTTCTGACGAGTAAACCATGTTCTCACCTCCGACTCGTTGTAGGTCGTCGGCATGTCGACAAGCCATGGTTTTTGTCTGATCGATGTCAGGTGATGCTCCAGGTTAAGGCGGTTGTCGATGCGGCTTTCAAGAATCTTCTTCGCCTTGCGGTTTTCCTGATGACCGTTGGCCACCAGCACACGGCGGATGAGAAACTTGTCCTTCGAAAAAAGTT
>CAZIAG010000498.1:0-3252 GCA_964537375.1 uncultured Roseivirgaceae bacterium | reverse complement strand
CGGTTCCTGAATTGCCGCATGGTGTGGACGACGTAGTACATATTGAGGAAAAAGGCAACCAGAGGTTATGGCGAACCGGCAGCAGTGGAGGCGGAAGCGGGGCAAACTACCACGGTACGGGTGCAGGAAAGCCGGACCAAAAGGAAAATTTGGCCATGTATTTTGATGAGGTCGATGAAACGTTGTGCGGGAGTGTGCTTAACCGCGAGACCGCCCCTTTGTTATTGGCGGGCGTCGAGTACCTGATTCCCATATATCGGTCGGTGGCTAAATACAAGCCGCTCTGGGATGATCCCATAATTGGAAGCGTCGAGCATGAGGATATGAAAGCCCTCTATCGGATGGCGCGTGAAAAAATGGCGCCATTCTTCGAGGAGCGACACCGGCGTGCACTGGAAATGTATCACAACAATTCCGCGACCGCTTTGACCTCGTCGATTGCTGAAGACGTCATACCCGCTGCCCACTACGCGAAAGTGTGGCACTTGTTCGTTCGCACGGACAGTCATCTATGGGGGCGCTTTGACGAAATGAACAACCAACTCGAATTACACGACACACAGGAAGAGGGCGATGAATGCCTTGTGGATAAAGCCGTAACGCGGACGATACTAAACGGAGGAGAAGTGCATATTCTCCCACCCGAAAAGATGCCCGCCGACAGCGAACTTGCAGCCCTTATGCGCTACGCCGGCTGATCCGATAGCGACATGGTATTAGAGCTTGGTCAATCGCGGAATCCGTGCGACGGCAATCCTGGTAATCCAGAGATCATGGTAATCGTGGTAGTCCTGTTGATCGGGGAACTCCGGCAATCTCCATCGAGGCAATCCATCGAATCCGAAGAATCCCGGTCTAGAAGGTCACACTCAACTCCACCACCTCGCCGTCACGCCTGACCTTCACCGGAATGGTTTCTCCCTTCTCGAATTTGCTCAGGGCTTCCATGTATTGTTGGATGTCCTTAATGGCAAAGGTACCCATTTGAATGATCACATCGCCGGCCCGGATTCCGGCCTTATCTCCCGGGCGGCCTTCAGTGACACCGTCAACCTTTAGCCCTTCCTCTGCGGACGCATAGCTGGGCATGATACCCAAAGTCACCTTGAACGCCATTCGTGTACCTTGGTCCTTCGTGCGTGTTTTCAGAAAACCGATCTTGGGTTGCTTGTCGAGTTCATCAATTACGGCTGCAATGATCTTGAGCACTTCGACTTGGCCGGCAAAGTTGATCTTATCCCAATCGTCACTTGGTTTGTGATAATCTTCGTGCGCGCCGGTAAAGAAATGCAGGACGGGGATGTCTTTAAGGTAGAACGAGGTGTGGTCAGACGGCCCGGTTCCTGAAGAGTCGGTCGAAATATTCACCGCATCGTTGTCCAGTTTCCTGAGAAGAGGTTCCCACACAGGGCTGGTACCCGTACCGTTGACAATCAGGCTCTTTGTGTCCGGGTTAAGCCGGCCGATCATGTCCATGTTGATCATAAAATTGACCTTGTCGAGTTCTACGCGGGGGTTTTCGGTGTAATACTTCGATCCCAGCAGTCCAAGTTCCTCGCCGGAAAAACAAACGAAAAGGAAATTGTAATTCTCTTTGCGGTCGTTGCTTGCGTAATAGCGTGCTAGTTCCAGCACTCCGGCGACACCGGAGGCATTGTCATCTGCGCCGTTGTGTATTTTGTTGGCGGGATTTGTGTCAAGTGAACTATTCTGGCCGTCCGTGCCGAGGTGGTCGTAGTGCGCGCCGATGATAACGGTGTACTGTGCCCCATTGTCAAGCAGTCCGGCCACGTTGAGCGCCGTATCAAGTCCTCCTTCACCGTGAACACCGCGCCGGAATGGAAATGGTTGGAGATAGCTATCGTCCGTGCCGCCGGGTTTGAGATCCAGTTTCTTGAATTCGTCAGCGATATACTGAGCGGCAGCCCACTCGCCGGCAGTGCCGGTACCGCGGCCCTCTAGGTCGTCATGGGCCAGGGTGCGGATGTGTTTTTCGATGCGAGCGGTCTCAAACTCCTGTGCAGGAGCACCGCAGGATGCGATCACAATGATGAGCGGGAACAGAACCAGGTGTCTCATGGAAAATTGATTATAACTGCTGCAAGATAATGACGTTTTCCTCTAAATTGAGTTCGTTTTGAAAGGAATGACACTATGG
This sequence comes from uncultured Roseivirgaceae bacterium, assembly GCA_964537375.1. Taxonomy (GTDB): domain Bacteria; phylum Bacteroidota; class Bacteroidia; order Cytophagales; family Cyclobacteriaceae; genus Chryseosolibacter. The sequence goes on along the minus strand of CAZIAG010000498.1, from coordinate 1,094 downwards.
AACCATTGAACGGAAAAGTAGCGCTGATTACCGGTGGCAGCAAGGGTATCGGGTATGGCGTTGCAGAGGCACTTTTGAAGAAAGGAATACGTGTCGGGATCACGAGCCGGTCCGAATCAGCTGCTCGTGATGCTGCGACGAAACTTGGTGGAGAGACCCTCGCGATTCAAGCGGATGTCCGCGACCCAAAACAACAGGAAAAGGCGGTCAGCACAATACTGGAAAAATGGGGTGCGCTTGATGTGTTGGTGGCGAATGCGGGGTTGGGGCATTTCGGTTCCATCGAACAACTTACGGTCGAACAGTGGTCGGAGACCATCGATACCAATCTGACCGGCGTATTTCATAGTGTTAAGGCATGTATACCGGCGTTGAAGAAATCGAAGGGATATATCATCACCATCGCCAGCCTGGCAGGGACAAACTTCTTTGCTGGCGGCTCGGCATATAATGCCAGCAAGTTCGGATTGGTCGGATTTTCTCAGGCCATCATGCTCGATCTTCGCAACCTGGGCATTAAGGTCACTACCATCATGCCCGGGTCCGTGGCCACGAACTTCAACCAGGCTAACCCTTCAAGCGATGAATCGTGGAAAATTCAACCGGAGGATATCGGCCAGATCGTTGTTGACTTGCTGGAGATGCACCCGCGAACCTTGCCAAGCAAGATTGAAGTCAGGCCCAGTATTCCACGATAGAATAAATCGCCAAGCCGGCACGATCAAGTTGAAAGCGAGACCCGGGATCGTTGGAATGCGGTATTACTTGATCGAGGTAAAGATTCGGTTCCAGCGAACCTTTTTCCACCATTTTCCATACTCATCCCACGAGAACCAAATGAAGAGCGCCTTCCCAACAATATGGTCCTCGGGGACAAAGCCCCAGTAACGGGAATCCAGCGAGTTATTGCGGTTGTCGCCCATCATGAAATAGTAATGCTGGCGGAAGGTGTATTCACGGACCGGTTTGCCCGAAATCAGCAAGGTTCCGTCCACTATCTCAGCGCCTTCGAGGTCCTCCTAATCGAGTATGGTCTGCCCGTATACCGCAAGGGTCGAGTCATTGATGGAGATAGTCATTCCTGCAGCAGGGAT
>CAZIAG010000497.1:0-3282 GCA_964537375.1 uncultured Roseivirgaceae bacterium | reverse complement strand
AAGGATATTGAAAAAGTAAAGTTTCTGCTCATCCGGAAGGACGCCTCCTCTTTCACTACCGAGGTCTATCAACGTATTGTCGCGGACTATAGAAATGAGGCGTTTGAAGAAATGATGACCAGCCGTCACGGTGGGAACAATTTCGACATCTTCATGAGAGACGGCCGAAACAAGGGCATGCTCGTACTGGTAAACAGCGCTGACCAACTACTAGTCCTTGACATTGTCGGAAGCATCGCCTTGAACAAGGTCATGGAATTGTATACCTTTCTCGACAAAAGCAGCGAAGTGGGCCGGGAGATCCATTCCTTTCTGGATGAAATCGACTGAGTGCTGAAAAAATAGAGGCATTCGGTAATTCTTTTGGTGAGGGTGCGACCTATCTCTCAGCATTTTCGCGGACTAAACCCTCATTATTTTGGAAACGATTTTGTCGATCAACGGCCTGACCAAGGACTACGGTCGTCTGCGGGCCGTAAACAACCTAACCCTTGAGGTAGCGGCTGGCCAGGTGTTCGGGATGCTTGGCCCCAACGGCAGTGGAAAAACGACAACTCTCGGGATGCTGATGGGTGTCACCAATGCGACCGCAGGAACCTTCACCTGGTTTGGGGAAGCCGCGTCTCATCACGTGCGTAAGAAAATCGGCGCGGTACTGGAGCATCCTATTTTCTACCCGTATCTCAGTGGCCAAAAGAACCTTGAGCTGAATGCCATGATCAAGGAGTGCGACCCAGCCAATATCCCCCGCGTGCTGGATCTCGTCGAGCTAACCGAAAGAAAGGACGACAAATACCGAACCTATTCGCTTGGTATGAAACAACGGCTGGCCATCGCGTCGGCCTTGCTGAATGATCCGCGTGTGCTCATTCTCGATGAGCCAACCAACGGGCTTGATCCGATGGGAATTGCGCAAATACGCGACCTGATCAGGAAGATCGCCGCACAGGGAAAGACAATCATTCTCGCAAGTCACCTGCTCGACGAAGTTCAGAAGGTCTGTACACACTTTGCTGTTCTCAAGCGCGGCAACATGATCCACACCGGCCCCGTCGCCGACGTAGGTAAAGGCGCGGAGACGGTGGAAGTGAACGCCGATGTAGAGAACCTGAACGAAATTCTTCTGAAGTTCTCCGGCGTTTCGTCAGTGACTCGCGAAAACGGTGGCCTCGTCGTAACACTTCGCGACGGATTTCACAGCAAGGATATCAACCAATTCCTCTTTGAAAACCGAGTCACCGCCACGCATCTGGTAACCCGAAAGAAAAGCCTCGAGGCGCAATTCCTGGAAATACTTGCCGAATCGTAATCGTCGCATTGCTTATGCTCCACCTGCTCAAGATCGATCTCAAAAAGCTCACGAACTACCGGACATTCTGGGTGATCTGTGGCCTCTACTTCATCACGCTCGCTTTCGCTACAGCCAGCGGGATGGAGTTCCTGAAATGGCTTGCACGCACCATTGAAGACTTTGGAAGCGAACTGAACATCAATCGCATTCCGCTATACCATTTCCCCGATGTTTGGTTGAACCTGATCTGGTTCAGTGGCTTGTTCAAGGTTGTGCTGGCCATCATGGTGGTCATTTCAGTTACAAATGAGTTCTCGTATCGGACAGTCCGGCAAAATATCATCGACGGTCTCAGCCGCAATGAGTTCCTTTGGTCGAAGATCCTTACCAATGTTTTGCTTAGTCTGCTCAGCGTGGCAATGATCTTCCTCATCGGACTGGTAACCGGTTTAATCTATAGTCCGTCATCCTCGTACCGGTACATCACGACGGATCTTGAATTCTTTCCCGCCTACTTGTTGGAAATCTTCTTCTTTTTGTCCTACGCATTGATGATCAGTCTCCTGGTGCGACGGGCAGGCCTGACGATAATTCTCCTGCTGCTCTCCCAGATGATCGAAGCAATTATCACGGTGAACATTGAAGACAGCTTGCCGTGGATAATCAAGTATTTCCCTATGCGTTCTATCTGGAACCTGATTGAAGTTCCATACGCACGATACGCATTCCAGGAAATCAAGGACTACCTCGATCCATTGTCGGTGGGTATCGTAGTTGGCTGGATTGTCGTTTTCAACTACATCAGCTTCGTCAGACTCCGGCGAGCAGATATTTGATCGCACTGGTTAGACCTGGCCGTGCCGGTTCCCGCAGGTACAGTTTTTACACAAACATCCGGAGATCAACCGTTTGTTTATGGTAACCCGCGAGAAATCAATTCAACAAGCGGACGGAAATGAGTCTATCAGGCTTGAGAGCAGTTACCGCGTGGTTAGGCAATACAGCGAATACATTTGCGAGCCGCTCGCCATTGAAGACTATGTGGTACAACCGACGATAGATGTCAGTCCGCCCAAATGGCACCTGGCTCACACGACATGGTTCTTTGAAGAATTTGTACTCGTACCCTTCTACAAGAACTATAGTCGTTTCCACCCGCGATACTCCTTTATTTTCAACAGCTATTACGAAAGCTACGGAAGCCGCGTAGTCCGGCCAAACAGAGGTCACTTATCGAGACCGACCGTGGAAGAGGTGTACCAATATCGCGCGTACGTTGATGAGCATATCACGTGGTTGCTCAATGAATTGACTCCGGAGGCAGCCCGGCTCATTGAGGTAGGCATCAACCACGAACAGCAGCACCAGGAACTGCTCTATACAGACATAAAATTCATTCTTGGGAACAATCCACTCTTCCCACCCTATCGTGCGGAAGCAAAGGAGCTTTCCTTTTTCGAAAAAAACGACAGGTATATATCGATCGAAGGAGGTCGATACCGGATCGGACACGAAGGCGAAGGGTTTGCCTTCGACAACGAGAAGGCTGCACACGAGGTTCACCTGACGCCCTTCGAAATCAGGACCGGTCTGGTAACCAATCGTGAGTATTTGTATTTTATTCAGGACGGAGGTTATCAGCGGCCGGAATACTGGCTCAGCGACGGCTGGGAATGGGTACAGGAAAATGGAATAGACGCCCCGTTGTATTGGCACCTGATCGACGGAACCTGGTGGCGCTACGCCCTTTCAGGACTTGAGCCGATCAACCCCGATGAACCTGTAACCCATGTGAGCTTTTACGAAGCGACGGCCTTCGCGGAGTGGAGTGGACTACGCCTGCCGACGGAATTCGAATGGGAGGCGGCCGCAGATCGATTCCCCTGGGGCCTGCGGTGGGAACATACAAACAGTGCCTACCTCCCTTATCCCGGATACAGCAAGCCGTCCGGCGCCCTGGGGGAGTACAATGGGAAATTTATGGTTAACAC
>CAZIAG010000496.1:0-3292 GCA_964537375.1 uncultured Roseivirgaceae bacterium | reverse complement strand
TCGTCACATTCTTCTTGCCTGAAGAAAACCTAATGATCACTTCACCGCCATCAAAAGAGTGGTTAATCGCATTGGAAACCAGGTTATTCAACACCTGCTCGATTCGTTGTTCATCGGCACGAACAAGCGGTCTCGTGCCATCGGTTTCTACTCTAAGTTTGATCGACCGCTTTTCCGCCTGTCGTTCAAATTGATCCAATATTTCCGTCGCGAGCTCCTGTAAATCGACTTTCCCCGGTTTCATCTTGATCTGCCCCGTTTCAATTTGTGAGAGCACCAACAAGTCTTGAACGAGACGGTCCAGGCCATCGAGACTCCGTGCCGCCTTTTTCAGGAACCTGGTGCGCACTGATTTGTCGTCGATGGCGCCATCGAGCAGGGTATGCAGGAACCCCTGCGCCGCGAAGATAGGCGTTTTTAGTTCGTGCGAGACGTCTGCAATAAACTCCCTGCGGAACGCTTCGAGCTGACGAAGGTCATCTATTTCTCGCTGCGTTGAGTCCGCGTAGTTAAAAATCTCATCGTTAATGGCGGCCAACGGGTTAAGCACGGGCGCCTTCTTTTTTCTGGTACCCAGTCCTTTCTTTTTGATCCTGTTCAACGCCTTCCGGATTTTCCTGACCTCGCGAAACACTACAACTTCCAATGTAACCAGGCTCATGATGTAGGTCACGGCAAAAACGATCAGTGCCGCGGTCAGAAGGGCAGGACCTTCGATACCTTCAAAGAAATAGAGTGTAAGCCCCGTCACGAGGGAAATACCCACTGCCAACATTAAGGCCAGCACCCTTGAACTGAAAACCATCCTGCTAAGATAAGAGTTAGTGGTGAAGGAAGGCGGTCGGTGTTAGTTCTGGTTGAACTTGTAGCCAACGCCTTTGACTGTAGAGATGTAACCATCTCCGATTTTCTCACGAAGTTTCCGCACGTGCACGTCCACCGTCCGCTCAAGCACGTACACATCGGCGCCCCAGATGTGCTGCAATAATTCATCGCGGGAAAAAACCTTGTTGGGATGTTGAGCGAGGTAATGAAGCAACTCAAATTCCTTCCTGGGAAGGGTGATTTCCTTGCCGTTCAGGGCAATCGTGTAACTGGTGCGATCGATAACGAGGGAGCCGGCCTTGATCGGGTCAGACACCGGAGCGGCCGTCTTCATTTCGCGGCGGAACAAGGCATTGATCCGGCTCGTCAATGCGCGAGGTTTTATTGGCTTGGTGATATAATCATCAGCTCCAACGTCAAATGCCGCCACTTCAGAATACTCTTCGGCGCGCGCGGTGAGGAAAACAATGAAGGCTTTTTCCATCCCAGGGATTTCACGCATCTGCCGGCAGGCCTCAACCCCGTCCATGCGGGGCATCATGATATCGAGAAGCACCAGGTTCGGGAGAAATTTTTTGGCAATGTTCACCGCGGTCATGCCGTCCCCCGCGGTCATCACCTCGAACCCCTCTCTTTCGAGATTGTATTTGAGCAATTCCACAATCGGCTCTTCGTCATCCACCACAAGCGCCTTGTACGATTGCCTGCCTATGATCTTTTGCATTATGACCGCAAGTTACAGAGAAAGGCATCCGTTTGGAAACGAGCGGGAGCTTGTTAACAATTTCGTAATCTTTCGATCATTAATTCATAAAAAGGGATATCGCGACGCCAGGTAAGCTATGTACGCGCGCAGGTCGCCATTGAATCTCGTCTTCCATTCCTCCATAAATACATCCTGCTTTCCCTGGTAGCGAACGAAGTTCATAAAGTAGGCATTGTTCGGTAGCCTGTCGGCAAATCGGGCGGCGGGGTTCCTCGTAGTTCGAAGCGTCAACGTGTCGAGTGTTTCCACAATTTCCCGGATCATCGCCTCCTTCAACCGCAATTTCTCTTCGATGGGGTCGGTATCCTGCATGGTGTTGTACAGGCTGTCCAGTTTCTCCGCGCCCCGGAGCATATGGTCTGTAAAACCGATGTAATCGTAGTCTTCATTCATATATTGAATATACTCCTCGGATTCGACACCATATGTTGCGATAAGAAACTGTTCAGCACCGCGGTCGCCGATAAACGTGGCAAGATTCTCGTTGAAGTCTACGCTATCCTTTACAAAAATGGTGGCGTGCGACATCTCATGGATAATGAGGTTAGCGAGGTCGCCGCTGCTGCGTTCCAGCATTTTGCTGAGTATGGGGTCGTCAAACCATCCCAGCGTCGACCAGCCGCCCGGGTTGCGAATGCTAACGTCCCACCCTTCCGCCTGCAATTCGTCTCGTAACGCTTCAGCAAGTTCACGATCGAAAAACCCCTTGTAGGGCACAGCCCCGATGACCGGGAAGCGCCACTCCTTGGCCTTGAGTTTAAAAGGCTCGCAAGCGGTGACCACCCACATGATCTCCTGACCTTTCTGGTCGAACAAGGTCTTGTAGTTTCGCGTATCCTTCAGGCCAAGCGAATCGATCGCATACCGCCGAACTTCGTCGATCAGTACGAGTTTTGCTTTGAGGGAGTCCGGGAAATTTGGATCGTTAAGTACCTCCTCAACCGCTCTCGCGTTGTTGATAATGTAAAGCTGTCCCCTCGCCTGACGAATGCCGTACACCAGGAGATCAAAATAGATAATCGCGAGCGCGGCAATCAGGATTACCACACTTGCGAGGAAGCGCTTGAAGATTTTACCTTTGGTCAGGGCCATTCAAACAGAGACGCAGGCGCAATATAAAAGGCTTTGGGCGATCAAAAATGTTTAGCGATCGCAAGTAATTGACAGTAATGGCGTTACTATTCTTCCCTTAAAGCGCAGGTGATGTGCTGTTCGCCGGGATGACAGGAATTGACAATTCTTCCTTATAAATTGGCGAATAAATAGGTCTACCCCCCTTTTGGGGGCTGGGGTCCCCCCTGACGGAAAGTGGTTACCGACAGACCCGGGTATAGAAAAAACAACAACGATACAACTCATGAACGACGCAAAGGAAAAATTAAAGGCGCTTCAACTCACTATCGACAAACTGGAGAAGGCCTATGGGAAAGGCACCGTGATGAAACTTAGCGATGAACGGGTGCAGGATATTCCCGCCATTTCGACCGGGTCCTTAGGATTGGATCTCGCCCTCGGTATCGGCGGCATTCCCCGAGGCCGTGTCACCGAAATTTATGGACCAGAATCCTCGGGTAAAACTACGCTCACCATGCATTGCATTGCCGAGGCACAAAAGCGCGGCGGACTGGCGGCGTTCATTGATGCCGAGCACGCCTTTGATAAAGGGTATGCAGAGAAGCTGGGCATCGACACCGATAATCT
>CAZIAG010000495.1:0-3313 GCA_964537375.1 uncultured Roseivirgaceae bacterium | reverse complement strand
GGTGGTGCCTTGGCGCAGTACAAGTCTGAAAAGGACGCGAGCATTCCGCTTGAGCACTTTTATATCGAGCGGAAAAAAAGCGGTCCGATCCGTTACCTTTTCAGCAAGCTTCATTTTGGGCTATCCGTGGGCGGCGGTAGTTCCACGATCAGGCATCCGCTCGACGGTTTTGTTGTCGTCCAGGAATTAGACTCGTTGCCAAAGATCTACGACATCGACAACCCCGCGATACGCTATCGCAATTGGGTTAACGACCTCACGCAGGCACCTTCCGACCTTGCGCCGGGAGCCTTTGAAGTAAGCTCCGATACGGCGGACATCGGGTTTTCGGCGAAAACGCTGAACTTGCCCATCAAAGCAACGGTGCATGTCGAGATTGACCGCTTCCGTCTCGGCGGTGGATACTCCATCGAGTACACCCGTCCGGGTGAGTTCTTACCGGTCCGTTACGGAGACCAGATTAATTCGTTTTCTTCGCCCACGCCGGCCTTTTTTATGAAGAAATATTTTGGCCTTGTCGGGGGGACATTCTATCGGTATTACGAATACACGCTGGGTGCTGATCTGAACATTGGCGGATACAAGCTCGGGAAACGGTTCAATCGCGAGCTGATGCAAAAGGGCATGTATTACAATATTGGCCTCACGGCCGAACGGGAAATGTCTGAATACTTCCGCGTGTTTGTCCGGCCGTCCTGGGAGTTCAAGAGCTTCCGACTCACGGTCCCGGAGAGTGGTCTGGAGATTCAACATCAGTTTAACGCCTGGTATGTCAATATTGGGGTCACTTACCGGATACCGGAATTGAGGCGCTGTCCCATCAAGGATTGCCACGGGCAAATCAATCACGCTCACGGAAACCGTGAATACCGGAGTCGCATGCACCCATTCTGGAAAAAGCAGAACCCCTACTACGGCGAAAATTACCCTACGCTGATCAAATACAAAGGCAAAAACAAGCGGAAAATCCACCCGTACTAGGGCGTTTGTTTCGCGTCTGAAACAGCCTCCTTAAACATGACCTTTTCGGCCTTCTGTGGCCATTTTTTCGGCATTTTCTGCTATCTTGCACGGCCTAAAATCGCTGATTTCTGGCGCTGAAAAACGACAAATAAATGGCAGAAGAAACTGGTGCCGTGCCGCCCGGCAGGCAAAGCATAATCCCTATCAATATTGAAGATGAAATGAGGGGTGCCTACATCGACTATTCGATGTCGGTCATTGTGTCAAGGGCCCTTCCTGATGTGCGAGACGGCCTCAAGCCCGTGCACCGCAGGGTGTTATATGGAATGCAGGAACTGGGCGTCAATTACAACAAACCATACAAGAAGTCAGCCAGGATCGTCGGAGAGGTGCTCGGTAAGTATCACCCGCACGGCGATGCATCCGTCTATGACACGATGGTACGAATGGCCCAGGACTGGTCGTTGCGGTACACCCTGGTTGACGGACAGGGAAACTTTGGCTCCATTGATGGTGATTCGCCAGCCGCGATGCGCTACACGGAGGCGCGTTTGAGACGGATCGCCGAGGAAATGCTCGCTGATATCAACAAGGACACTGTTGATTTTCAGCCGAACTTTGATGACTCGCTTACTGAGCCGGTGGTACTCCCTGGCAAGCTTCCGAACCTGCTTGTCAACGGATCATCAGGGATCGCGGTCGGGATGGCCACGAACATGGCACCTCACAACCTCCGCGAAGTGGTGGACGGGATCATCGCCTACATTGATAATAACGAAATCGGCATAAAGGACCTGATGCAATACATCACGGCTCCGGATTTTCCTACAGGTGGAATCATCTTCGGCGTGTCGGGAGTACAGGAAGCATACGCGACGGGTCGTGGCCGGATCGTCGTTCGTGCCCGCGCGGAAATCGTTACTACCAGTTCGGGGAGAGATCAGATCATCGTCACGGAGATCCCCTATATGGTGAACAAGGCGCAGATGATCGAAAAGACGGCGGCGCTCATCAATGACAAGAAACTCGAGGGTATTTCGGCGTTACGCGACGAATCAGACCGCGATGGCTATCGGGTGGTTTATGAACTCAAGCGAGAGGCGGTGCCCAACATCGTATTGAACAACTTGTTCAAGTACACACAGCTCCAAACATCGTTTGTGGTCAATAATGTGGCGCTGGTGAAAGGCCGGCCGCAGACCCTTAACCTCAAGGATCTCATCAAGTATTTTGTCGAGCACCGCCACGAGGTTGTCGTGCGTCGGACGAAATTCGAGTTGGCAGAGGCTGAAAAGAGGGCCCATATCCTCGAAGGATACCTGGTTGCGCTCGACAATTTGGACGAAGTGATTGCCTTGATTCGTAATTCACGCGATCCGGAGACCGCCCGCGAAGGGCTCATGACCCGTTTCGGGCTTTCCGAGATACAGGCAAAAGCGATACTTGATATGCGTCTTCAGCGGCTTACCGGCCTGGAACGCGACAAGATTCAGCAGGAATACAAGGAGGTCAAGGAACTCATTGAACGCCTGAACAACATTCTTTCTGATGAATCGCTCCGGATGCAGATCATCAAGGATGAATTACTCGAACTGAAGGAACGCTATGGCGATGATCGTCGCACGGAAGTGGTTCCCAATGAAGACGACATCACGGTAGAGGCGCTGATCCCGAATGAAGAGATGGTGATCACCATTTCCAATCAGGGTTATATCAAGCGTACGTCACTTTCGGAATATCGAACACAAGGCCGAGGCGGAGTAGGATCGCGAGGCGTTGCCACAAAAGAGGACGATTTTACTGAACACCTGTTTATCGCCCAGGCACACAACTACTTACTGATCTTCACCGATCAGGGTAAGGTTTATTGGAAGAAGGCCTATGAAATTCCCGAAGGGACAAAAACTTCCAAGGGCCGTGCCATTCAGAACCTGATCAACATTGAGCCGGGCGACAATGTCCGGGCAATCATCAACGTGAAGGATCTACAGAATGATGATTATATCAACAATAACTATGTGATCCTTTGCACGGAGAAAGGCGTTATCAAGAAGACATCGTTGGAGGCGTACTCGAGGCCGCGACAGGGAGGGATTAACGCGATCACCATCCACGAGGGTGATCGGCTTATCAACGCTGCGCTAACCAACGGAAGCAATCATATTATTATCGCGAAGAGCGAAGGAAAGGCCGTGCATTTCCACGAGTCGCAGGTTCGTCCTATGGGACGAACGGCTGCAGGTGTGCGGGGCGTCACGCTGGATTCAGATACTGACAAAGTCATCGGCATGGTTTGCGTTCAGAATAAGGAGGCTCACCTGCTGGTCGTGTCGGAAAATGGGTACGGCAA
>CAZIAG010000494.1:0-3316 GCA_964537375.1 uncultured Roseivirgaceae bacterium | reverse complement strand
CCCGCCATCGAGAAAATGATTTTTTCGTCCGCCATTGCCTAAATTCCTACATTGTTCAAATAAATCTTACAACGACAAAACCACCGGAGCAATTCGTGCGTTACGCAAGCGTTAACCGATCATGACCCCAGGGCCGCAATGAGGCGCAATATGGCAAATAAGTCGATTGAAGAAACGGATGGCCGGTTACATTTTTGCAGGCAATTCTATTTAGAATGAACTTTTCTGCCTGCTTTTTGCTCTTGGTAAATAGCGAAAGCGGTAGTTTGTTTTGTATAATTAAATTTTATTTTTGCGGAAAATTAGGAGGACTTGATTTATGTACTGGACCCTTGAACTAGCATCGTATCTGGAGGACGCCCCCTGGCCTGCAACGAAGGATGAGTTGATTGACTATTCGATCCGTTCGGGTGCCCCCTTGGAAGTCGTAGAGAACCTCCAGGAGCTTGAAGACGATGGACAACCCTACGAGAGCATCGAGGAGATCTGGCCTGATTATCCGACAAAGGAGGACTTCTTCTTCAACGAAGACGAGTACTGAGACCAGAGGCGCCGCCTCCTGGATTTCACCGTAGAATATTCGGAAACGGACATAGCTGGAGCTATGTCCGTTTTTCTTTTCAGACAGCGACTTCTTCCTTAAGTGCGGCAAGGGTTCGCAGCGTCTTCAATACGGAGTCGGGTGTCACGGAAATACTGTCAATTCCCTCTTCCACCAGGAACTGTGCAAAGTCGGGAAAGTCCGACGGCCCCTGGCCGCAAATGCCTACTTTAATTCCGTGACCCTTGGCCGTCTTTATCAACATGCTGATCATGCGTCGCACCGCTGGGTTGCGTTCGTTGTACAATCCCGCCACCAGCGATGAGTCGCGATCCAGGCCCAACGTCAGTTGCGTGAGATCGTTTGACCCTATCGAAAAGCCATCTATATACTTGCAGAATTCGTCGGCCAGGAGAATGTTCGAAGGAATCTCGGCCATGAGGTACACTTCGAGGCCACGCTGGCCGCGTTCAAGTCCGTAGACCTTCATGACGTCATAAACACGATGTAGTTCATCAACGGTACGACAGAAGGGTATCATTACTACCACATTGGTCAGGCCCATCTTTTCGCGTACACGTTTTATGGCAAGACATTCAAGTCCGAATGCATGCCGGTATTCTTCCGCGTAATACCGGGAGGCGCCACGCCACCCGATCATAGGATTCTCTTCCTTCGGTTCGAAGTATGAGCCCCCAAGCAGGTTTTCGTATTCGTTAGTCTTGAAGTCGGAGAACCGAACGATCATTTTCTTCGGATAAAAGGCGGAGGCAATTTTCGCTATTCCGTACGAGAGTTTCTGGATGAAGAATGCTTCCTCGGTTTCGTACCCTGTGATGAGCCTCTCAATTTTGTCGGTCAGGACAATGTCACCGATTTCACGGTGGCGCAACAATGCCAACGGATGCGCCTGAATGTAGTTGTTGATGATAAATTCTTCCCGGGCCAATCCAACGCCAGAATTGGGAATGTGAGAAAACTTGAAAGCCATCTCCGGCGAGGCAACGTTCAACATGATAGGCGTGCCTATCTGGGGTAAATCTTTCAGATCGGTTTCAATCTTCTCGAACGGAATTTTGCCCCGGTAAATGAATCCGATCTCGCCTTCACAACACGAAACGGTAATTTCCTCTCCATCCCCCAGTACCTCCGTGCCCTGTGTTGTTCCAACTATGGCCGGGACTCCAAGTTCGCGCGCAACGATCGCTGCATGACAGGTCCGACCGCCCTTGTTCGTGACAATAGCGGATGCCTTCTTCATGATAGGTTCCCAGTCGGGGTCAGTCATTTCGGTTACTAACACGTCGCCTTCCTGGAAGTCGTTACCATCGTGCGATCCATCTCGACCATCCAACGCGTACATAATCACTACTTTGCCCGAGGCGATCTTGTCGCCCACCGCAATGCCGCTGAGAATGCGCTTATCCGGAGAAGGATTGCTAATGCGGTACTCGACCAGTTTGGAATTGTCTTTCCTTGAATGGATCGTCTCGGGCCGTGCCTGGACAATGAAGAGTTGACCAGTAAGGCCGTCGATTGCCCACTCTACATCCATGGGACACCAATCGCCCTTTTTTGCCGAGTAGTGATCCTCTATTGATACGACCCACTGAGCGAGTTGAAGCACCTGTTCGTCCTGCAAGCAAAAGCGTTTCTGTTGTTCTCGTTGAACGTTTACGACTTTTGTCAACTGCCCGGGATCATCGCCATAGATCATCTTGCGATCTTTTCGCCCGAGAGATTTTTCAATGATGGGTTCAAATCCGTCTTTCAGTGTCGGTTTAAATACCATGTATTCGTCTGGCGAGACCGCTCCCTGCACAATCAATTCTCCCAGACCATAGGAACCGTTAATGATTACGGCGTCCTTGAATCCGGATTCCGTATCGATCGAGAACGCAACGCCGGAACAAGCGAGGTCTGAGCGTACCATTTTTTGTATGCATACAGAAAGTGCCACGTCGAAGTGGTCGAAACGAAAGTGTTCGCGGTACGATATGGCGCGATCAGTGAACAAGGAAGCAAAACAATTTCGTATTGCGTCGAGGATTCCTTCGGGACCTCGAACATTCAAATAGGTTTCCTGCTGACCGGCAAAGGACGTGTCCGGGAGGTCTTCTGCTGTAGCGCTCGACCTCACCGCTACGTCGGTTGCATCCTGGTTGTATTGAATTGACAGCTGTCGATATTGCTCGATGATCTCGCTTTGCATAGGCTCGGGAAACTTCCCGTTTCTCAATAGTTGCCTGACCTGCATAGCGCCTTTGCGCAGATTGATAAGATTGCCTGTATCCAGTTCACCGATGATTCGCTGGATGGCAGGTTCGAAGTCGTTGAACTTCAGGAACTCCCAGTACGCATCGACAGTGACGGCAAAACCCGACGGAACTCCAATACCCATTGGCGTCAGTTGCCGAATCATTTCGCCTAATGACGCATTCTTTCCGCCCACAAGCGCAATATTTTCCAGTCCGACCTCGCGGAGGTCAAGCGTATAACGGTTTTCCATAGCAGTGATTTTTGGTGTGGGTGTGCTTTTGAAAAAACCGTTCCTGCTATGTTGTTCAAACGTTTTCGGAGAACTGTTGAAGCGACAAAACGAAAAAGGTAGACTTTTCTCTACAACGGATATTTTTTCTTTAGCAGGGCTTCAGCGATCAACAGATCTTCTTCGGTAGTGATCTTGATGTTTTCATAGCTTCCTTCAAACAGGGACACGCTGATACCGGCGCGCTCGGCCACACTAGCGTCGTCGGTGAGCGTGTCGTCTTCGTC
>CAZIAG010000493.1:0-3321 GCA_964537375.1 uncultured Roseivirgaceae bacterium | reverse complement strand
CCATCATCGGAGTAAAAAACGTGGGATTGATTCCGAGGAAGAATATGCAGGAGATTTTGCGCGAGTGTTATGGCGGGCTCGTGCGTAAATCCGGCAAAGATCACGTGCTCCATCTTAGCAGCCTGTTCCGCCACAGCGTGCACGATATCGGGGTGCGCATGACCGTGAAGGTTGACCCACCAGGAGGAAATTGCATCAATAATGCGCCGACCTCCAAGACAATGCAGGTAAACGCCCGCGGCTGATTCAACGAAGATGGGTGAACTTCCCGTTAGCGTAGTAAAAGGGTGCCAAATATGATTCCGGTCAATTTCAGCGAGTCTATCCATTCCAGTTGCTTCTGATCATCGTTGCATATTTTTCGATTGTTTGTGGGTCGATTGCCGGCTCCTTGTCGATGCGCAGCAGACACGGTACACCACTCCGGTCTAATATGATGTGTTCGCTGTCAGCGTTTCGAGGCCCGTTGAAGACGATGCCTCGTATCTCAATGTTGCGACATTGCAATGCCTCAACCGTCAGCAATGTGTGATTTATACTTCCGAGGTATAGGTCGGCAACTACAACAACGGGTGCTTTAAACCGCAATATCAGATCGATCATCAGGTCTTTGCCGTTCAACGGAACGAGGCATCCTCCCGCTCCTTCAATGACAACGCTATTGCCCGTTCGCGGAAGTTCAAAGTCATCAAGGCTGATAGATTTCCCGTCAGCTCTTGCCGCAGCGTGTGGTGACACAGGTGTAGACAAGATGTATTTTTCAGGGTGTATTCGTAGTGTTGGATCGTTTACGAGCATGCGAACCGTTTCTGCGTCACGCGGCTGGCCTGCCTGCACGGGTTTCCAATAGTCAGCCCTCAAGGCTTTGCATAGAATAGCTGAGACCACGGTCTTGCCACTATCGGTGTCGATGCCCGTGACAAAAAGATGCATGTTGCGCAAGATTACTTTTCCCGCTTCTTTGCCAGCATGTCCCACATCTCCGGGGTGACCGCCTCAAGGTGGCTGAATTCGCCTCCGTTTCGCAGCCATTCACCTCCGTCGATTGTTATGACTTCTCCGTTGATGTATCCGGAGAAGTCGGAGACCAGGTACGCCGCAAGGTTAGCAAGTTCCTGGTGTTCACCAACACGTTTGAGAGGCACACGCTGTGCCGGATCAAATTTTTTGACGAGGTCACCAGGAAGCAGTCGACTCCAGGCGCCCTCGGTTGGAAAGGGACCGGGAGCGATAGCGTTACTTCGGATCTTATACTTGGCCCATTCTACAGCAAGGGATCGCGTCAAGGCGAGCACTCCTGCTTTCCCGCAGGCGGAAGGAACTACGTAACCAGACCCTGTCCATGCGTAGGTCGTTACGATATTTAAAAAGACGCCAGCTTGTCCCTTTTCGATCCAGTTCTTGCCGGCAGCGAGTGTGGTGTAATACGTTCCCCTAAGAACAATGTCGACGACAATATCAAAAGCGCGGTGAGAAAGCTTTTCGGTAGGACTGATAAAGTTGCCTGCGGCGTTGTTCACGACCGCGTGAAGGACGCCGAATTCTTTTTCTGTGTGCGCTATAACCCGTTCAATTTCGTCGTACTTCCGCACGTCGCAAGGTACAGCCAACACATTTCCTCCGGTTTGGGCCTTTAGTTCGGTCGTGGCTTGTTCCAGGACGTCCTCCTTTCGACTTGCGATGACAAGGTTTGCTCCCAGTTCCAGGAAATATTTGCCCATCGCCTTGCCGAGACCGGTCCCACCTCCGGTGACGAGGATTGTCTTGTCGCGCAGAGTCCCCGGTTTTAACATTCCTTCCATAGCATTTCGTGTTAGCGAACGAAAGTAACGAAAAAAGCGACCTCGCCCATAACGCTACCGGAACCTTTTGATCAAATGCCAACAAGGACAAAGGCGGCCCAATAAAACGGGTGCGGGTACTTTTCTTTCAGCTTTTGTTGTGCAATCCGGAACGCTTCTCCGTTGTCGTGCCCTTTCGATCGCTCCTGATAAAAGGTGGTCATCAGTTGCTGTGTAGCGTCGTCGTCAACGCTCCATAAACTCATAATGAGATTCCGTGCTCCCGCAATACGGAACGCACGCTGAAGACCATATACGCCTTCACCGTTGCGAACCACGCCCAGGCCGGTTTCGCATGCAGAAAGCACGACAAGATCCGTCTTATCAAGGTCAAGGTTCATTGCTTCATAGGCAGTCAGCACGCCGTCGTTTCCCTCTTCGTCAATTGGAATTCCCGTCAGAAGAAAATTTTCAGCGCCCGCCAGGATCAAACCCGACTTCAGTAGTGGATTGGGAACGTAGACTTGGCTTTGTTCTGCGAGCGGCGTGTTGCTTTCCTCCAGAAAATATCCGTGGGTTGCTACATGCAGTACGCCGGGGCTGTTGACTCTCTTTATCGCGCTCTCGGATGCCTGTGCTGCCATGAGGATGTCAGGGGCCTGGACCACAGCAGCAATCTCCTCGATTTCCCGCTCAGTACCTGGTAACGTCGCGATTCCTCCCTCACCCCGCATATGACGGAGAAGCCCACCCCTTAATCCCCTTGTGAGATGGGCCCCGCGCGTAAGGGAACGGGTTGTCCGCGTTTGTTCCGCTGCCTTTTCCTCAAGGTTGAATCTCGGAAAACCAATCAGGATCGACGACTGTTTATGGCTCGAGGCCAAATCTTTCTCCAAAAGATCGCGCGTATTGGTGACATACCGCAAGTCGAACGTGTCAATGATGAACTTTCCGTTCGATGGATTCCGCATGCCGCCAATATTGACTTGGTTGTAAACACCATCCGCTGAGAAGTAGATCGTGTTTATCGCGTTATCACTACAGTAGGCGGCCAGAGGATCGATGTAGGTGGCGTATGATCGCTCATCGACCAGACGAAATCGAATACTGTTCCGGTAGAAGCTGAGCATTTTGCCTTCGAGGTCAGCCCCGTTTTCAATAATTATGATGTCGGGCTGCTCTTTTGTATCCGACCGGACGATAAGGAACGCATAAACTACATCTTCCTTGAACTGCTCTTTCGCATTGGGTGCAAATGTTCTGAAGCGCAAGACTTCAACTGCAGCTTCTCCAGGTTTCAGTTTGTCGCGAATCGCTCGCCACGTAACTCGTGGACGTACCAGCTGCGTGGCAAAGACTCGGCTCGGGCAAGACCGCCGTCGCGGCGGCGGCGATGTTCGTGGCCGTGCGCGGCGGCCGCCAGGCGGCGCTGATGGCGCCGACGGAGATCCTCGCGCGCCAACACTTCGCCAACCTCCAGCGCTACCTGTTCCCCTTGGGCGTGCGGACCGAGCTCCTCACCGGCGCGATGAGCGCGGGC
>CAZIAG010000492.1:0-3326 GCA_964537375.1 uncultured Roseivirgaceae bacterium | reverse complement strand
AATGATCTTTCAGCAACATTGTCGATGATTTGACAGAAAATACGGTTAAGTTACACGATATGTGGGCCGGCCAGGATAATTTTGATCCCTGGTTATGAGTTTATAAGGGTATGCGAATCATTTTAATTACGATCATCCTTCTTGCCGGTGCGGTCTCCTCATCGCAGGCCCAGTTTTGGAAAAAAAAGAAGAACCGTAACCAGGCAAATGAGCAGCTCCATCCCTCTGCCCTGAATCCGTTGCCGAAAGCGGGACAGTATCAACCGAAGGCTGAAAAGAAACGTTCGTCGAAGAGCGGACCGACTTACGAGTCGGAACAACAGTTCTACGACCGTATGGAGGCGTTGGCCAAGGAGAAACGGAAGATTGAAAAATTGATGGCTAAGCCCCAATACTCCAACCCAATGTACTTCGGGCATAAACGACCTCCGAAAAAACGCAAGCCCGGAAAGATGAAGTACTGCAAGGAATGCGGAATACGGCATTGACATAATCCAGTCCGCTAAACATTCAGCTATCTCAATAGTTGAGTTGTCTTTCATAGGAAGAACAGACATCGTTTCAACCTCCCGTTAGGGAGGTATCTCAATAGTCCACTCCGACCACACGGCTAAAACCGTCACGCGTGACCGGCGCAACGGAAACTGTCAGGGAATTGCCATTTGTCAGGCAATATTCAACCGTTCATTGTACCTTCATACAATGAATCTTGCGGCTTTTATTGAGCATACTAACTTAAGCCCATCGTTAACGATTGCAGACATCGACCGCCTGGTCGACGAGGCGCGGCAATACGGATTCTTCGGGATTTGTGTTCCTCCCTTCTGGGTAAAACGCGCCAGCCGGGAAATTGCAAACGACAAAATCGCTCTGGTTACAACCGCAGGATTTCCGTTAGGTAATAACATGACGGAAACAAAGCTGGACGAGATCCGCCGTGCAATCGATAACGGTGCGGATGAAATCGATTTAGTTTGGAATATCTCATCGTTCAAGACCGGACTGCCATGGACCAAAATAGAGATTGCGAAGTGCAGCAAACTTGCGCATGATCACCAAAAGGTGTTGAAAGTGATCATCGAGACTGCGTATCTTACCGATTCGGAAACGGAGAAGGCTTGCAAGCTATGTGCAGATGCCGGTGCGGACTTTGTAAAAACATCGACTGGATTCGCTCCGGCAGGTGCAACCGTTCACCACGTCAGCATCATGAAGCGCGTTTTGCCCGAGGGCGTTGGTATCAAAGCATCGGGTGGGATCAAGACGAGCGATCAGGCCCTCGCGCTTATTGAAGCCGGCGCCGACAGAATTGGTACTTCGTCCGGTGTAGCGATTATTCGATCCATATCTAAACAATAACCAGAGCTGAAATGAACAGTACCTTCGAGGAAGTGTTTCCCTTTGAACAGGACATCCCGGAACGCTATCGTATCGCTGAACCCCTGATACAACGAGAGTATCTTATTAATGGAGAGTTGCGAACCTGGAGTGGGAACGTCAATCCCGTCCTTAGCCCGGTTTTCGTGCGCCATGGCGTTGAGTATCGGCAGAAAGAGCTTGGCAGTACACCGTTGCTGACGAGCAAGGAATCAATGGAGGCACTGGAGGCGGCTATGAATGCGTATGATCTTGGACACGGCCTTTGGCCAACGTTGAGCGTCAGCGAACGGATCAGTCACGTGGAACGCTTTCTCGAAGCGATGAAAGAAAAGCGCGAAGAGGTGGTAAAGCTGCTCATGTGGGAGATCGGAAAAACGCTGAAGGACTCGGAGAAGGAGTTTGACCGAACGGCGGATTATATAGTAGAAACCATCAAGGCATTGAAAGACCTGGACCGGAACTCGGCGAAGCTGGTGGAGGAGCAGGGCTTCATGGCCCAGATCCGGCGGGTACCATTAGGGGTAGCGTTGTGTATGGGGCCTTACAACTACCCGCTGAATGAGACGTTCAGCACGTTGTTTCCTGCACTGATAATGGGAAATACCGTTGTCTTCAAACCCGCGAAATACGGTGTGCTGTTGATCCGTCCATTGCTGGAGGCGTTTCGCGATTGTTTCCCTCCGGGCGTGATCAACATTATCTACGGGCGTGGTCGGGAGACGGTAGGCGCATTGATGGAGTCGGGAAAAGTTGACGTGTTTGCATTTATTGGAACCAACAAGGGCGCCAATGAACTGAAACGTCTTCACCCTAAACCGCACCGGCTCAAAGCCATCCTGGGTTTGGATGCGAAGAATCCTGCCATTATTCTTCCCGATGCTGATCTCGACAACGCCGTAGCTGAATGCCTTTCGGGATCGCTTTCTTTTAATGGTCAACGTTGTACGGCGTTGAAGATAATGCTTGTTCACCGCGATGTGGTCGACACATTCATCCAAAAGTACACGGCTGCCCTGAAGAAGCTCAAACCCGGAATGCCGTGGGATGACGGTGTCGGGTTAACGCCATTGCCCGAACCCGGGAAGGTGGAATACCTCTGCGAACTGGTCGAGGATGCGACAAAGAAGGGAGCGAAAATAGTGAACGAAAACGGCGGTCGTCACCGTCATTCATTTTTCTACCCGGCGGTGCTCTATCCCGTTACTCCGGAAATGCGCGTCTATCGCGAAGAGCAGTTTGGTCCGGTTGTGCCCGTGATGGCCTTCGACGACGATGAAGAGGCGATACGCTATGTGGTCAATTCAAACTACGGTCAGCAGGTGAGTATTTTCGGAAATGATTCACGACGCGTAGCCCGACTTATGGACGCATTCGTTAACCAGGTCGGACGGATCAACCTGAACACACAAGCACAACGCGGCCCCGATACGTTCCCGTTTAATGGACGCAAAGATTCTGCTGAAGGCACGCTCTCCGTGGCAGATGCACTCAGGGTGTTCTCGATCCGTACGTTGGTGGCCACGAAGACAACGGAACGCAACAAGGAAATTCTCGGCAACATTATCCGCAATCGCGAGTCCGCCTTTCTCAGCACCGACTATATCTTGTGATCTGTGAAACATTTGAACATCAGGGTATCCGGAAAGGTGCAGGGCGTTTTCTTCCGCGCTTCCACACAACGCGAAGCAAACCGGCTGAACATTTCCGGGTTCGTCCGGAATGAAGAGGATGGGAGCGTTTATATCGAGGCGGAAGGTCCAGAGGATAAACTCGAAGCGTTTGTGGCGTGGTGTCACCGTGGACCGGAGAGAGCGCGTGTCGATAAGTGTGAGGTTGTGGACGGGGAGATAATCGGCTTTGAGGGCTTTGAGGTGAGGAGGTAGGAACCCGTTCCCCTGCCTGTGTTGATCCATGCCCCCCGAGCGTAGAAAAATTTTTCAAAGAAT
>CAZIAG010000491.1:0-3327 GCA_964537375.1 uncultured Roseivirgaceae bacterium | reverse complement strand
ATCGAGGGGCCAAATGGGCAATCTATGAGGCCATGGATGTTGGATCCCGCAACTCCGAATGCGGGCGCCAAAAGGGGAGACAATAAGCTTGATAACGTTGAGAAAATTGAATGGCCGAACCCTGCCCCGGGACTCTACACGCTCCGTGTTACGCACAAGGGAACGTTGGTGAACGACGCACAGGCATACGGACTCATTTTTACAGGTAGTGCGGTGCCCGCGGATGCGGATCCCATATACTGGGTTGCCGGCACCGGCGCAACGTCCAACGATCATTGGTCTGAAATATCGGGCGGTGGAGCGAACTCCACCATTCAACCGTCGGGTCGGACCTGGGTGTTTGATGATAACGGATCGCTCGCGAATGATGATGTAATCACGCTCAGTCAAAATACTACAATCGAGAATTTTCTTTGGACAAGCACAAAAAATGCGGTTATCGAATTGAACGGAGATACCCTTTTTGTAGAACGGGAATTCCTGATTACGAACGATAATTTGAAAATTAAGAATGGCGTCGTTGTATTGAACGCGATTGGTACGCCAAACTTGAAGCTTTCATTTGATGGGACGGAAGGGTGCACGGTCATAGTCGATAATTCCGATTCGATCGAAGTTGCTGGTCCCGTGAATCTCCATTCACTTGTAATGCGTGGCCCTTTCGTGATTAATTCGCAGTCATTGAAACTTGCGAAATTGACCTTCGAGAATGGTTCGGACGTTTCGGTTAGGGGGAGCAGCATAGAGATCGCTCAGGCATTGATCAATCGATCTCAAGCTCTGGACCTTAGCGGAAATACCTGGAGCATTAAGGGGGCTACCGTTGATACAAATGTTCCCTTGGAGTCGAACGATACCGCCAGCTTCGAAGGAATGGGGATTGTCAATGGTTCATATACCTTTTCATCCCTAACCCTGGGTGGTGAATTGGAATGGAATGGAATCCTCGATTCAAAAAGCCTGACGATCCTCGCCGGGAGCTCAATCCTTGGCGACGAAAACAGCCGGATCACCGTGCGCGAGTTGTTTGAGATCCAGAGTCAGTCAGACGCTGTGACAACTTTGGCGGGGCTTTCTTCGGCAAGTCCGATTGTCCTTGAGATTATTCCAAGGCAAATATTATGCGCTGATGACTTGTTGCTGGAGAATTTGCTCGTTGAGACCGATGGAGTTTTTAATGCGGGGCCTAACAGTACCGTCGTCAACACCGAGGGGGTTCTCGCGATCAACTGCGCCGAAATCGTGTTTCCGGATTTCATACCTGAGACATTCTGCGCTAATAGTGTGATTAAGCTTAAGAACATTTCAACGGGGGCTATTGATGAATACGAATGGCATACTGACGGAGGCGTTATCAATGAAGATGACATCCATCTGGAAGAGCCCACTGTGATCTTTGATTCACCGGGAACTTATGCCATTACTCTTACAGTAAGGAACGAAGTGGCTGAAGTTTCATTTCAAAAGGAGATCGAGATAACCGACAACACGATTGGTACGATCGAGATCTTGTCACTCGAGCAGGGTCTTGTGGCTTCAATTAACGCTCCAAATCTTACCTGGTACCTTGATGGGAAAGTAATTCCAGAGGCAAAAGGACGCATTTGGGCTCCAAAGGCTAGCGGTGTTTACCGCGTAGCCTACAAACCTTCGTCTGCGTCGGATTGCGGTAATCGTATAAGCACACCCTTCGAATATGAGTTGGTTAGCTCAATCGAGGATAATGTTTTCGCCGCGCAGGGACCTTTGGAAATCTATCCGAATCCCGCATCTGATGTTATTAACGTGTATAACACGCGTACTGGTGACCGGATAGTCCTTTCAGATATTACAGGAAGGAGTGTCTTTTCCGTTGTTTCATCCGGTGTAACGCCGTCGGAGCAGATAGACGTGCGCTTTTTGAATCCGGGTATCTATATCCTCAAGGTATCGCGTGGTCTGAATGTCCATGCTGTTAAACTGATTAAAAAATAAGCCCTATGTACAATACAAATCGAACCCTATTTCTTGCTATCCTTTCGGTAACTATCGCTGGGCCAACGTTTGGGCAAATGATTCAGAATGTCACCAAGGTATCAGGTGAGCCAATTTTCATCGCAAAGTATGAGGAGGTCGAGGGCAACCCTTACCTGGGTGAAGGCCAGTGGGCGATTGGACGCTTTGTCGATCGTTCAGGTACGCAGCATGACAACCTTTCGATGCGATACAATGCCTACGATGATGTTCTCGAGGTGAAACAGGGCGATAATGTCATTTCGGTTGAAAAGTCTACAATACAGAGCTTTGAGTTTATTTCGTTGGATCAAGAAGGGAAGCGGGCTAGTTTCCTCTTCAAGAATGGCTTCCCTGTCGAGAAAATGGATAAGTATTCAAACTTTCGGGTCCTCTTTGAAAGTGATGTCTTGACCGTTTTGGAAAGAGTTAGGAAGATACAGATCAAGGTTACGCCGGCTGCATACGGCGAACAAGAGACGACTAAGTTTGTCAGCGATAATTCCACATATATTATTGCAAATGGCAAAGCCGAAAAAAGTCGTATAAGCGTCAAATCACTCAGTTCGGCGTTTCCCCAGTACAAGTCTCAGATCAAGGAGTTTGCGAAATCACGCGCAACGGATTTTTCTGCCCAGGAAGACATTCGGGCCATTTGTCAATATATCGTTGAATTGGACCGTTTGTAGACCGCAGTTACCACCGCCTTCCTTGTTAAGAACGGGTCTGCCGAAGACGTTTTTTGCCCCCTAAGGAGGTTGCATTAGCGTATGTTCCTCAAAAAAAACTAGCCTTTATACCCCCAAAAAGCGTGTTTTTAATATTATTTTTATGCCCCTTACAGGGGGAGACGTAGGAATTTTGCTTTAAGTTTACCAGTCACTTCAAACTTATATGTAAACCTAACTTAATCGTATGAAGAGAATTTTACTATTCTGCTTAACAGCGGTGCTCATGGTCGCAGGAGGCGATTTATGGGCGCAGGAGCGGACAGTCTCCGGGAAGGTGACTTCTTCAGAGGACGGGACCTCTCTGCCAGGGGTGAACGTCCTTTTGAAGGGCACTACCCGGGGGGTTGTAACTGATGCCCAAGGCAATTACAGCATTTCTGTGCCTGCCGATGGTGGTACGCTGGTGTTTACGTTCATCGGCCTGACCTCGCAGGAGATTGAGGTCGGCAACAGGACCAACGTGGATGTACAGATGGCTCCGGACGTAACGCAACTCAGCGAGGTTGTGGTTACTGCCCTTGGTGTGAGCCGTGAGACCAAGACACTGACCTACGCTTCCCAGGAGGTTAAGTCGGAGAATCTTAACATCACGCAGGACGTCGAC
>CAZIAG010000490.1:0-3328 GCA_964537375.1 uncultured Roseivirgaceae bacterium | reverse complement strand
AATGACTGCGGCCATTGCGCAGAACAATAATGCCTCGGTAAAAAAGCTTATACCCAACTCCACCCTGCCAAGTCCAAGGACCTTTCTGACGCTTGCTTCTCTCATACGTTTGGCAAATTGCGCCGTCGAGAGATTAGTGAAGTTGATGCACGAGAGCAAAAGGATCAAAACTGCCGCCCCTATGAGCGCCCGAATCACCGTAACACTCCCGGCGTCGGAGAAGCTTCCCACAACAGGCACGTCTGGCAAATGTAGCGTATTGATGGGTTGAAGGAATAGTTCCCAGGTTTTGCCGGATTTCACGTACTCATCAAACGAGACGCCCATCACTCGTCTTAGCGTTTCTTCTGCGCGTTTCTTTGGAATCAGCACAAGCTTTTCGCTGACGGCGTTCATGTCGGCACCTTCACGGAACAGGACAAAGGTTTCCAGCTGCGTCCACACCCAGCTCCAATGAAGACGATCCACCGGGAAGTTCCGCATGGAAAGGAGTACATTGAATTTGATCGTACTATTGTCGGGGACATCTTGCAAGACGCCGATCACCTCGAATGTTTCCGGCGGTCCTTCATCTCCGCTGATCCGCACCATCTTGCCGACGGGATTTTCGTTGCCGAAATATTTTTTTGCCGTTGACTCCGTCATCATCAAGGTGTTCGCGAACTTAAAGGCGGATTGTTCGTTGCCGGTGATCAGGGGAAAATTGAAGACCTTAAAGAAGTTGGTGTCCGCGGCCAGTATGTTTTCACCTTCCTCTTCAAAGGTGATGACTTCTCCCGACGGTCTTGTGTACGAGATGATCCGTGAACCCGGCGTATGCAAACTGGTGACGAGTTCCACGTCGGGCAGTTCTTCGCGTAATGCGACGGCTACACCGGGACCGGTACGGGAAAATTGACTCTTGTCATCCTCCGCCCAGATGAAAGTTTGGTTCACCCGGTAGAGACGATCGGCATTGGGATGAAAGCTGTCGTAGCTGAGTTCATGATTGACGTAGAGGTAAATAAGCAGCGTCGCTGCCATGCTTACCGTTAACCCGGACAAGTTGATCAATGAAAATAGCGGCCGTCGTTTCAGGTTTCGGACGAAGAGGAGGAGTTGATTTTTGATCATCACGAATGTTTTGTGCGGTTTCGGCAAAGCCCATACCATTTATATTTTGACGGAATTTAGCCCATCTTACGGTATAGTGACGTACGGTTTTGTGGGTTTATGTCCGATAACGGACGAAGCGACGATCGTGTGTTCAATGTTTAACTGCCGCCAAATCGACTTCTTCAATCGGTAATCTGTATTCTGGTTTGGGGGATATTTCATTTGAAATGTGGAAAGTCTTTTTGAATCAGAGCGGACCATGGCCCACGCCCGCAGTGTTTTAATCGCAGAAGAGAAATTGACAGGGAATGCGCAAGGGGTCGGTCAGCTCTTCAAGTATTCTACAATTCCATCGCGAATAGCGGTGAACGTTTTGACCAGCACCTCTTCATCCTCCTCCAATAGTGTCACACGGAAGCCAGTAAGGTCGGAACAAAAGGAGGAGATGGGCACGACGCAAACGCCTTTCGCACCGAGCAGATAATACACGAAGCGTTTGTCGAGCGGGATGTTCGGGTACATCCAACCTTCGACCAGGGCACGCACGCGAGAGTCACGGATCTTCATCCTTTGATGTGGTTTCAACACGCCGCGACGAAAGATGATGGTGTTATAGAACGCGCCGAACGTTTCATTGAAAGTCAGCTCCGGGACCTCGCCCAGGATATCGGCAATGATCTTACTCCGGCGCCCGATGTTGCGATTGGTCTCGTCGCGATAAGCCTTGAATCGTTTATCACCGAGTATCTTCGGTATGGCAACCTGTGGAAGCTTGGTGGAGCACACCTCGATCATCTTTGCGTTGTCAAGTGCCTGGCAAAAACGGTTGAAGTCGTCGTCGCGGTGACGGTTATAGTACTCGATCCAACCGCATCGTCCTCCCGGCCAGGGTAGTTCCTTCGAAATCCCTTTCATGGATATTCCCGGCACATCTTCGATGATCTCTGCGAGGGAATACGCACGTGCACCGTTGTAGGTGATGTTGATATAGATTTCATCGGCAATGAGAAACAGTTTGAATTCACGTGCGATCTCCACGATCCGCTTTAACGTAGCCAGGGGGTACACCATGCCGGTAGGATTGTCCGGGTTAATGATGAGGATACCGACTATGTTGGGGTTGTACTTTACCTTTTTGTAAAGATCATCAAGGTCGGGGTACCAATGGTTCTCCGGGTCGAGCTTGTAAGTGAGTGGTTCATGATTCGCGTGAGCGGCTTCGGCACTTGAATGGGTGGAGTACGCGGGCGACGGGCCAATCACTCGTGATGTATGTGTTAGGTATTGATAGACTTTACTTATTGCATCGCCAAGGCCGTTGAAGAAGCAGATGTCGTCTTCATTAATCTGTACGCCGCCGAGAATGTTCGTCTGGTGCGCGAGGAACTGTCGCGTTTCGAGCATGCCCTTCGAAGGGCAATAGCTGTAGGTGTCATCACTTGCCGCCAGGTCCGCGACAATGCCCTTGATCCAGTCTGGAAGTTTGTGATGTTTCTGAATGGGATCGCCGATGTTTTCCCAGTAAATGCCCACCCCGAGCTTTTTCAGTTGCTCAGCTTTCTTCACGATCTCGCGGATCTCGTAGCTGAGTTCGTTGGCTCCGTCGCTTAAGAGTTTCTGTCTCATAGGAATTGGGCAGACGATGTTGCGGTTTTTGAAGAATCGATTCAAGGAAAAGGACGAAAATATTTTTGTGTTAACAAGTGTTAGTTCTTTGACCGCTTGCCAGTCGCCGGTCGTTGGCCGTGACAGACTGCCCGCGCAAAAGTAGAATCATCCCACAACCCTTAACCTCCAGGTACTCCGTGGAGAGCTCCTTCTTCCCGCGAGGGTGAGTGCGTTGCCCATACGCTAACGCGTCGATTCAGGTTGAGGGACAAAGAGTTTCATTTCGTATCTTGCCGTATGAACACCTTGAAACGCATATTCCTTTCCTTTCTTCTCGCAACAGCGGTATTGTCTTCCCTACCGGCGCAAGAGATCGGTTTGCAGTTGTATAGCCTGCGGCATCAATTGGAAATCGACGTCGCGGGTACGCTCGATCAGGTGCAAGCCTGGGGTATCACTGAGGTTGAAGGTGGGGGAACGTATGGCATTCCCCTTGAAGAATTCAAGGGGATGCTCAAGGACAGGAACATCCGCGTCGTGAGTGTCGGCGCCGACTTCGAACAACTGAGGAAGGACCCTATGTCTGCCGTTGCGCAAGCCAAAGCGTTTGGTGCGAAGTATGTCG
>CAZIAG010000489.1:0-3332 GCA_964537375.1 uncultured Roseivirgaceae bacterium | reverse complement strand
AAGTTCAAGCACATAACCTATAATTACAATCTGTCGAAATTATCAGCCACGTACAATTAGTAGTTGGTAGTGAATTCGCCCCTACAACAACGTGTTTGATCCATGGCCAGGTGACGACCAAATCTCGGCCCGATTCCCTAACTTCGCAGCACCCCACAAATGCCAGACATCAAGACCTTGCAGAAAACAACCTTTAGGATATCGAAAATGGACTGTCCCTCCGAAGCACAAATGATTCGGATGAAGCTCGCGGACTTATCGGACATCAAGAATTTGGACTTTGATATTCCAAACAGACGGCTGACGGTAATTCACGCTGGCAATTACGACGAGCTTTTTCAACGACTTAACAATCTAAATTTTGACACGTCCATCATTGACAGCGTTCCAGCGGACCATTACGTGGAGCCAGAAGATACTACCAGCCGGGAAAGGAAATTACTTTGGCAGGTGTTGGCCATCAACTTCTTCTTTTTTGGTCTTGAACTCGTCACAGGGTTTGTCGCGAATTCCATGGGACTCGTTGCCGACAGTCTGGACATGCTCGCTGACAGTATCGTGTACGGACTTGCCCTGTTCGCAGTCGGGGGGACGGCAATCCGAAAGAAGAACGTTGCCAAGTTCGCCGGATATTTCCAGTTATTGCTCGCCTTCCTGGGTTTTGTGGAAGTTATCAGACGATTCCTGGGACTTGAGCCAGTTCCGGGATTTCAAATGATGATTATCATTTCTGTTCTTGCACTCATTGGCAACGGACTTTGTTTGTTCCTCCTTCAAAAAAGCAAAAGTAAGGACGCGCACATGCAAGCCAGCAGGATATTCACCTCAAATGACGTAATGGTAAACCTCGGCGTAATTGTCGCCGGCGGCCTTGTTTACATGACGAATTCAAAATATCCAGACCTTATTGTCGGGACAGTCGTTTTTGCCATTGTAGGTCGAGGTGCATTCAATATTTTGCGACTTTCGAAATGACGACATGGGAAGTACCACTCCGGCCAACCGTGGCTCAGGCAACAAAAACTACAAGTCATTACCTGGTGATGGCCAAAGTCTCAACCCGCTTTCTTAACTTAGCCTGGTTCCGGACGGCCCCGCCGCTAGCCTTGCTCCTGGCATTCCTCCCGACAAGTCGGGGTGCATTCCCAAGCAAACCATACGCCGGCCACGGGCTAAACATCGGACGTTGTTCATCATTTACCCTTTAACAATTTTCAACTTGATAAAGCGACTGACATTAATCTTGACCATTCTGACAACAACGACCGCCTGGTGTCAGGTAGCAATCAATGGCACGGTAATTTCAGGTGAGGATAAATTGGCATTACCGGGAGTTAAAGTATCAGAGAAAGGGGCGGAAAACTCGACAACTACAAAAGCAGACGGGACATTTTCAATTGCTGTAGCAGACCCAAATGCAACTCTTGTGTTTTCATTTATCGGATTCCGGACCTATGAATGCCAATTAAACGGACGAACCGAAATCGAAGTGACACTTAAAGTTGACTGCAACAAGGACTTTTTTGACGCGTATCAAATCATATTTCTTGCGAACAGTGGACTAGTTCACAACCCAATCGGCGGGCAAATTGAAATTTCCTCACCTTATACATCTATTGGCGTTATAAACGGTTCTTATAGTTACCAAACAAACCTGGATCAGCATGAATTTCAAATTGGGCAACTTGAGCTTCGCCATCCAATATCCAATTGTGACTTTGATATGGACTTCCGATGGTCATGCCGAAACGTTTCGTTTAACAACGATTTTGAATCTATTGCCATTTCAGGTGAGGCGCAACTCAATTTATGGACCGCAAGCCTTATAGCGGGTTATAGTCATTTAGACATGGTCAAGTTGGGTGAGACAAAGACAAAAGCATCATCAGGCATTTTGCTTGGTTTTGGGAAAGCGTTATTTATTCGACCGTTTTATGGAACAGTCTCAGTAAAAGCCTCCATATACGAGAAGAATGTTGAGTACCAAGCCGAAATGAAAACTGGATACAGATGGTTTCAATGTTTCATCAGGTATTACAAATTGAGTTCGTTTGACGAACTGAGTTTAGGCGTAGGCGCAAAGCTGAGTTACTTCTAAACGGCGAAGCGCTTCGAACACCCAGCCCTGACCCATACACAAACGTTAGAAGCCATTGTTCCTATGGCGAGATTCCTGGCAATTTTACAAATAACGAATTCAATAGACGGACTCATCAAAACTATTGGAATGAGAGAAATCCATGTGGGAGTTCCCGAGACAAAGACGCTAATGTTCATTGGGCAACCCATAAACTGAAACCGGCGTTTACAACAAAATTACGTCAATCGACATTGGCCATCGCGGCTTTCAAAGTCGGCAACCATGAAGACGCTACTGTTTTGTGCAATCGCGACGATTTTATATCTTCATGTTCCAAGCTTAGTTTAATGCATCTAATTCCAGATAGAATGAAACAAGTATTTTTGACAGGCTCGTTTACGCTAGCGCTGTTCGCGAACATCGCAACAGCACAAGATTTGCCACAAAGCCAGGTGCCATCGTCGGTCGTGAACAGTTTTCAAGAATCGTTTCCGACTGCGTTTGACGTGGAGTGGGAATTGGACGGCGAAAACTACAAGGTAGAATTTGAAACCGGTATACTGGGCAAGGACCACGACGCCTGGTATGACAAAACGGGCAGGTTGATTCGTCACAAGGAAGAAATTTCCAAAGATGAATTGCCTCAAAAAGTCCTGGCGCGCATCAACAGCGACTTCAGCGGCTATCGTATCGATGATGTCAAAAAAATAACCGAAGGCAACACAACAACCTACACACTGGAACTGAAATCAGCTACACAAGAATGGAAGGTGGCCTTTGACAGCGAAGGAAATGTCCTGAGAAAAGTTGCCGACTAAGAAAATAGAAGGTTAATAACATGGCTTCCTGCGGTTGGTAAATGATTTTTGGAAATCCAGCCGGAGAAGAGCAGCACGTACACAGCGGATGGGTTTGCCCTGACGCTCACCAGGAGTTAGGAACGGTCTGCCGAGGCGGGGGTTGCCCATCGGTGTATGTTTGGGTTCTATTCCAGGTGCAATGAATCATCGCTCAATTCGTGACCTATGAGACTATCCAACAACTCAGTTTTTCCTCTCTTCATTGTCGCCGGATTTTTCTTATCGGGATGCAAGACCGATAAGAACGCCGGGGAACCCGTTATCAAAATCACGTCCGGTATTGTGTCAGGCAGTTTCAGCGACGGCGTTTATGCGTTTAAGGGGATACCCTACGCGAAAGCTGAAAGATTTATGCCTCCGCAGGCTCCCGACACCTGGGACGGAGTTCGCGA
>CAZIAG010000488.1:0-3335 GCA_964537375.1 uncultured Roseivirgaceae bacterium | reverse complement strand
AGAACGTCCGTCAACTACCGCCGGATATGTTTCTCAAGCTGATCTATTCCCAAATTGAACAACACCTGCCCATGGAGTCGGCGATGGATACTCCGGCCGACCAGTTTCCAAACAGCACGGAGTATGGACTTGTCTCTTATATCAAGACGGCCGTCTGGATGTACTTGCTGGAATCCGTCGTGGGTAAGGAAAAAGTTGACAAGGCCGTGCAGCATTATTTTCAAAAGTGGAAACATAAGCATCCTGAGCCCGGTGACATGCAGCAAGCCTTCGAAGAAGCGATTGGAGGCAAGCTGGACAAGTTCTTTGAGCTTACAAAGAAGGAGGGCAAATTCGAGTAGCCATGGCTTGATCACGCATGCGCGACCCGTAATTTCGACGGCATTTTCACTCGTCGATCATCACGGTTGTGAACGAATTCAGGCCACAACCGGATCTTTGAGTCGACATTGCTCTTTCCGTGAATCGTGTTAACCATATCTTATTATTAGACGCAACACAATGAAATACGTTCTGCTACCGTTGTTTATGTTCCTTCACTGATGTACAGGTTTACCCTCTACCGTGCGCTAGCGCAATTGAAGAAACAAAAGTCTATTGGAAAACGATACAGGACCCTCCCAATGCTCGCTGAAGGAAACCTTTACGAGGTCTTCGAAATAGAGGGGACATACCCGGAAGCTGTTGAATTGATGAGGGAAGGAGGGTTGTTGTACGAGGGCCAACAATATCGATTCTTTATCTATCGGTACAGGGAGAGCGAAGACGAACAGTGGAACCTGGCTATTTCAGGCCCGTTTCCACTCAAAGGCACGTCAAACATTGAAGATGGCTTCCTCACGGGGATGTTGTATGCGCCCTATGAAGAACATAACGTAGACAGCCTTATCGATGAATGGCTGCACGATTACGGTGCTTCGAGGATCAATTGAATCCTGGAGCGGTAAACATACCTACCGACCGTATAGGCTTTTCAGGGTAAAAAACGGGCTGTACCTCTAAAAAGGACACTCCCGGTGGGATACTTTTCCTTATTATAACCGTATACATTACCGTTTTTAATCAAACTCTAATCTCAATCTATGAACCTCAAGAACGTTTGGAAGAGCGCAATAATGGCTGCGCTGGTCGTTTTTTCTGCCTCGTGCGGTGATGACGAGGATGCTGCACCGCCGGCTATCTCGACAGACGAAGCCGCCGACATGATTGGCCAGGCCCTCAGCGCCAACGGCGGTCTATTGTCCATTGCAAACCAGAGCGCAATTTATGCGGGCGTCGCAGTCGAGGCCGTGGCAGGAGGGCGCCAGGCAGCATGTGAATTTTCTGATGACGAAACCATTTCCGTCTCCAGTCAGCCGGGTACAAGTCCGACTTTTGGCTTCAGTATCACCTACGCGTTTTCACTGGTGTGCGATGGAGAGGAGGCGTCCAGTTTATCGGTAGACGTAGAATATGAACTCGCCTATGACGGTCCCGAAGTAGCATTCGCCTTCAATGGCTCGTCGGCGCTGTCGGTTAGTGGGCTGCAGGAAGCTGCGCCGTCGTACATCATCAATGGCGATCTGGATCGCAACGGCACTTTTCAGTGGAAAGAAGAAAATGGATCGGTAGGTACGGCTTTTGTCGAGGTGCAGTATGACGAGCTGATTGTTACAAAAACATATCCTCATGTCATCACGGATGGCACGGCAACCGT
This sequence comes from uncultured Roseivirgaceae bacterium, assembly GCA_964537375.1. Lineage (GTDB taxonomy): Bacteria > Bacteroidota > Bacteroidia > Cytophagales > Cyclobacteriaceae > Chryseosolibacter. The sequence continues at coordinate 1,639 of CAZIAG010000488.1, read as the reverse complement.
TAACCTCTCCGGGTCTGTTACCGGCAAGGGTTCATTCTCGTATTCCGCTACCGTTGATTTCAACAACGACGGTACTGCGAACGTTACCGTTGGCGGGGTAGCGTATAAAGTGGACCTCGTATCCGGGTCTGCAACACGCGGTTAACACCGGTTAGAACGCACACAAAAGGGCAGCACAAACTGCCCTTTTCTTTTGCCTTCCCGCTTCGCAAAGTCTAAGCATTTCGCAGTTCCGAAACATATCGCTCCACGTATCCTTCCAACGATTTGCGCTTATACTGCATTATAAAACGCGGATGCGGGAGCGGCACGACCTGCCTAAAAAACCCTTCCCTTTCATTTAACTTCACAAGATATTTGAAGTTTGCCCCCTCCCCAAGACAAAACACAACCTGCCGGGTTACGTTCAGCTTGAGAATCCGCAAGATCGATTTGACGATAAAAGGTTCAACACTGCGAAGTAGCGCTGGAATATCATAGTAGTTAAGGTTCTTTCCATCCTGAGTAAAGCCCAGAGGCGACACTGAACTAATAAAAAACCTTCGGCAAAACACATCAAGGCCGCCGTACGCATCGAACACCCTGTACATGAACTGCGCCGAAAGTTCCGGCTTCTTGGGCAGATCGTTGGCAATGCCGCATCGCTCTTCAAGTTTTTGTGGATCCGTAAACGGGATCCCGGTGAGTCCGGCACCAAACCGTCCGGGATTTATTCCGAGTATTGCAATTCTTTCAACATCATCACCATAGTACTTGTTATAAAACTGACGGCACAACTCAAATGTCCTTTTGTCGACATATGGGTTCAGCACCTCTATTCCGGCAGGAAGAGGCACGTCGATCTTGAGCGCTTTGTAAAATTTTAATACGTTCGTTGCAAAAGTCATTTCTGTCCAAAAATATGGATAGTCGCGAACTAACGAAATTCCGCAGAACGATCGGATGTCCCGGAATGTTCTGTAGTCACCCTGCGGACAAAAACCTGCTCACATGAAAGATTTGTTTTCCTCACATGCCAAAGTATACGCCACTTTTCGACCTGATTATCCGGCGGAGCTGTACAAGTTCATCCTCGCCCTGGCGCCTGGCCGCGAGGCGGCATGGGACTGTGCAACAGGCAATGGACAGGTTGCAAAATCCCTCGCGCCGCATTTTGCGAAAGTTTTTGCTACCGACATCAGCGCAAAACAAATAGAAAACGCGACTAAAGAAGATAACATCGTCTACGCCGTCGCGCCAGCAGAAACCACGACATTTCCCAATCATTATTTTGACCTTATTACGGTTGCGCAGGCCTTGCATTGGATAGACACCGAACGCTTCTATACCGAAGCGCGCCGTGTGGCAAAACCTGGTGCCATTATCGCCGTCTGGGGATACAATTTGCCTCGCATTACACCACCAGTCGACGCCCTCATCGATCATTTCTATAGCAAAGTGGTCGGGCAATATTGGGATTCGGCCAGGCGCCATGTCGAGGAAGAATATGCGAATATCCCCTACCCTTTTGATCAAATCGAAACTCCATTGTTTTCGATCAGAAAAGAGTGGACTGTTGACGAACTGGCCGGTTACCTTACATCGTGGTCAGCCACACAAAAGTATACCCAATCCAACAACCATAACCCCGTAAACGATG
>CAZIAG010000487.1:1451-3347 GCA_964537375.1 uncultured Roseivirgaceae bacterium | reverse complement strand
CCGGTGATTCCGGTGTTAAACAGCGAAGCGGCAAGCGGCTCGCGGAAATAACAACCCAATGTCCAATTCCTCCATGATGGCAAGGATACTTGCGAATCTCTATATCGCGATTGATGCGGTGTTGTCCAATAAAGTGCGCTCGCTGCTCACGGCGTTGGGAATTATTTTTGGTGTGGCGGCGGTGATTGCCATGCTGGCGATCGGGAACGGCGCTCAACAGGAAATCCTGGAGCAGATCAAACTCGTGGGCGTCAACAACATCGTCGTGAAGCCCGTGGTCGAACAAAAGGAAGAGAAAGTTGAGGAACAACTCACTTCATCATCGACCGAGAAGAAGCGCCTGTCGCCGGGGTTAACCATTCGCGACGTCAACGGCATCAAGGCCACCATTCCAGGGTTGACCAAGATCAGCCCAGAAATTCTTGTCGAGACAAACGTGGTACGCCGCGGGTACCGACGGTCCGCAAAACTCGTCGGGGTCGAGCCCTCTTACTTCGAAATCTACAACTTTGAACTGGCCGATGGCCAAATGTTCTCGGAAGAGCACCTGGAAAACGGTATGCCGGTCTGTATCATCGGACAGGCGATCAAAACGCGGTTCTTCCCGACGGAAAATCCTATTGGAAAAAATATTAAGGTCGGACCGAATTGGCTGACCATCATCGGTGTGCTGAAGGAGCGTTTTATCTCCGAAAACAGTATCAGTAAGTTGGGGATCCGCGACTACAACATGGATGTTTACATCCCGCTGCAATCCATGCTGATTCGTTACAAGAATCGCGACAAGGTCACGGCGGACCAATTAAAGCAAACTGCAGCCGCTCGTGGCAGCCGCGGTATGATCGTCATCGGTGTCGGCGAACAGGAGCAACCTGCCGCTGGAACCGGCAATGAAAACTATCATCAACTCGATCGGTTGGTGGTGCAGGTTTCCGAGACGGGACTGCTCCAGCCTACAGCAGAGGTGATGTCGCGACTGCTTCAGCGCAAACACTACGGCATGGTGGATTACGAGATCGAGATACCTGAATTGTTGCTGAAGCAACAACAGCGAACCAATGACATATTCAATTACGTGTTGGGGGCCATTGCAGGCATTTCACTCCTCGTTGGAGGGATCGGTATCATGAACATCATGCTTGCTTCGGTACTGGAGCGCATCAAGGAGATTGGTCTTCGTTTGTCGATCGGGGCGAAGAAAAGCGATGTTACGCAGCAATTTCTTTTTGAAGCGATGATGATCAGCGTATCCGGCGGGATTATCGGCGTTATGCTGGGGATGCTGATGGCATACCTGGTGTCGGAATTTGCCGCAATTCCTACGATTATCAGCTTCGGTTCCGTCGTGCTTTCATTTGGCGTAGCCGCGAGTATCGGTTTGATCTTTGGTATCGCACCCGCCAGAAAGGCCGCCAGTCAAGACCCTATTGCATCACTTCGTTATGAGTAAGAACGTGTTTAAGATCGTTACAGCATTTGCATTTTGTCTTTTTGTTGTTTCCGCCGCTGCCCAGGAAGTCTTCTCGATTGAAGACATAATTGAGCGGGCAAAGTCGAATTCACCCGCGGCGAAACAGGCTGAGACCCGAAAGGAAAACCGCTATTGGGCATTTCGCTACTACAAAACGAACTTCAATCCACAGCTCCGGTTGTACGGAACGCTTCCGTACAATAACGAGGTGATACCGGCCCCGCAGCCGGACGGAACGTATGAGTTCCGGTACGTGAATCAGCTCAACGGCTTTATGAACCTTGGGCTCGAGCAGCCCATTCCGTGGACAGCGGGAACAATCTCGATCAATTCCAGCCTCGGTTATTTTAACAACTTCAACTTCAATCCGGAAATAGACGGCGGGACGAGGGAAAGCTGGCGCGGTAACGTGATGAGCATTGCAT
>CAZIAG010000487.1:0-1441 GCA_964537375.1 uncultured Roseivirgaceae bacterium | reverse complement strand
AACCCCTGTTTGCGTTCAATCCGCTTAAATGGGATAAGAAGACTGAACCGCTGCGCTACGAAGAATCGAAACGGGAGTATGTCGAACAGATGGAGTTCATTTCCCGTGAAGCTGTCAGCCGGTTTTTTAATGTACTCCAGGAACAGATTAACCTGCAGATTGCGGAATTCAACCTGGCCAACAACGACACCATCTACAAGATTGAGCAGGGCCGTTACAATATCGGTACCACGTCCCTCGATAAGTTGCTCCAGGTGGAGCTGCAATTGCTGACTTCAAAGCAGGATGTGGCCAGGGCAAAACTCAACCTGGAAACGGCTCGCCTTCAATTGCGGTCATACATTGGCCTCAACGATGGTGAACAGTTCAAACTCTCTTTGCCGGAAACCATTCCCACGTTCGCGGTCGATGCGGCGGAAGCTTTGGAATACGCAAAACGCAATCGCGCCGACTACCTCGCATTCGAGCGCAGGCGCCTGGAGGCGGAACGCGACGTTGCGGAAGCCCGCGGCGAGCGTTGGCAGACGGAATTGACAGCCGCATACGGTTTGAATAACAACGGATTGATCCTGAATGATATTTATGTCAATCCGTCGCAGCAGCAGCAGTTCGGGTTGCAGCTTAGCGTTCCGGTCATCGATTGGGGTCGCAACAAGTCGCGTATGCGCACGGCGCTTGCCAATAAGAAGTTCAACGACTTCGTGATCGCCCAGGAAGAAGTGAACTTCGAACAGGAGATCCTCACACAAGTCCGCCAGTTCGAAATGCTGAGGCTGCAGATCGAGATCACCAAGAAGGCTGACGAAGTGGCGTCCGAGCGTTACAACGTTGCGCAGAACCGGTACCTGATCGGTAAGATCGATATCACCAACCTGAACATCGCACTCAAGGAAAAGGATGACTCCCGCCGGAGTTACATCCAGGCCTTGAAGGATTTCTGGACAGCGTACTTCGACCTTCGCCGGTTGACGCTATACGATTTCGCCAACGACGAATTGCTGTACGTCCCGGACGGGGAATAGGCGCGCCCAAGGAACAAGGCCCAAGCCTGCCCCGATGTAGCGAAGCGTAGTCGGAGGCCCAGGGTTTTGTTCATACCGGCATGATGATCATTGCATCTATGTTTGGAGAGCATTCTCTATCACCGGGCGCGTTGCGGGAGCAGTAAAAATTTTCGTTACCAATAAAGTCGGTACCATGAGCGGGGTCGGCTCGTGCTGCCCTTAAGCGTAAGGGTAGAGAGCGAACTCAACGCGGAGAAATTTTCGTTACCAAATAAGGTCCGTACCATGAGCGGAGTCTGCTCGCGTTCCCCTTCAGGGCAAGGGTAGAGAGCGAACTCAACGCGGAGACATTCTGGGTTTTCAAATCCAAAGGCCCAATCCCAATCCCAAATCCTCAAGGCCAAGGTCCAAATTGAAGGACACAGAATTTTCGAACC
>CAZIAG010000486.1:0-3358 GCA_964537375.1 uncultured Roseivirgaceae bacterium | reverse complement strand
CTCGGCGAACCAAGGCAGTTCCGGGCAGGCCACCGCAATTTCAATGGTGTAATTCTCGGTGTTGATGAAACAGGTCGCCTGATGGTGGAATCAGATAAGGGGAAAGATTTTTTCTCAATAAAAGAAATCGAGTTTGTCTCGTAGCCGGATTGAGCAACATGGATATTTATAATGAAAGCCGTACCATTGTCGTAACCTGCAACAGCCGGCTTGCCCCTTACCTGAAAGCTGAAATCGAAGAACTAGGATATTCCGTCCGTCGCGGCTTTTCGACAGGGGTTGAACTGGAGGGAACCATCAAAGATTGTATACGCCTCAACCTTCACCTGCGGTGTGCCAGCCAGGTCCTCTATGCGATCAAGCGTTTCAGGGCGGACAACCCAAACGATGTTTATCGCGCTATCAATGCAATAGCCTGGGAAAATTTGATTCCCACCAAGGGCTATTTCTCGGTAACGAACAACGTCGATCACCCTACCGTTAACAACACCCTCTTTGTCAATGTCAAGGTGAAGGATGCCATCGTAGACCGGATGAGAAAAGTGACTGGTACAAGGCCTGACTCGGGGTCTTCCCTGGATAAAGCAGTAGTACACCTTTTTTGGAGAGAGGAAAATGCCACAGTCTTCGTGGATACATCGGGGGTAACACTGGCCAAACACGGCTACCGGAAGATACCCGGTAAAGCACCGATGCTCGAAGCACTTGCGGCCGCGACGGTAATGGCAACCCGTTGGGATCGGCGTTCTCCGTTCATAAATCCCATGTGCGGCTCATCGACGATCGCGATCGAGGCTGCGTTGCTCGCTACAGGCAGAAAGCCCGGTCTGTTTCGCAGCAACTATGCCTTCATGCATCTTTTGGGTTACGATCCGGCAATGTACCTGAAAGAACTCGACGTCCTCAAGCGCGAGGTCACCGAAGTGCCGGATCTTTCAATCGTAGCTACGGACATCAGCCACGACGCTATCCGTTTATCCAGGGTCAACGCTGCCAACGCCGGCGTGGATCATTTAATACGTTTCTCCGTTTGTGATTTTGAGCAGACACAAGTGCCAGAAGGTAGCGGTGTGGTATACTTCAACCCGGAGTACGGCGAAAGGCTGGGGGAGGTTTCGGAACTGACCCATACTTATGCGCGCATCGGTGATTTCCTGAAGAAGAAATGCCAGGGCTATACCGGGTACATCTTCACGGGCAACCTGGAACTGGCAAAGAAGGTTGGCTTGCGCGCGTCGAGGAGAATGGAATTCTACACGGCGAAACTGGACTGCAGGCTTCTGGAGTACGAACTCTACGGGGGAAGCCGACGACGCGACCCGGCCGCGAAGGCGACCTGAACCTTAACTCCCGCCCTCCAAAAAATGCCACATTTTGGGCCGGAATAGCTACTTTTGGAAAAAAACGCCCATTTTAATACGCGGTAATTCAGGTCTCGGTTCGAGATCGTAGATTTGTTAAATTCGTTTTTTGGCACGGATGTGGATTATCAGCCAGGCAAACCCCTTAACTTTTTCCCTGTGAAGCGAATTCTATGGCTTTTCTTACTGATCAGCGCATGTAGTCCAAAGGTCCGTACGCCCGACCCCGATGAACTCAAGCCGGCCTGGCTGAAGACACAACCATATCAGGATGGCTACTATACGGGCATCGGACATAGCATAAAGGATGGTACCAATAATTACGTCCAAGCCGCGAGGAAAAGTGCATTGGACGACCTGATCTCTCAGATTCGTGTAAATGTCTCCAGCACATCCGTGCTCAGCGTTTTTGAGACGGACTATAAACTTCGCGAACAATATGAGCAGATCATTCAGACATCGGTAGCCGACGAGATCCAGGAGTTCGAAATGGTGGATGCCTGGGAGGACGCAAACAATTATTGGGTATACTACCGGCTTTCGATCTCGCGATATCGGCAGATCAAGGAGGAGCAAAAGCGAAATGCAACGACCCTTGCTACGGACTATTTGAAAAAGGCACGGGACGCAGAGGCCGCGAACGAAAGACTGATGGCGATCGGCTTCTATTTTCAGGCATTTCGCAGCCTGGAGAAGTACCTCAATGAAGCCATTCGAACGAACATTGATGGAAAGGATGTCCTCCTGGTCAACGAAATCTATGCTTCGATCCAACGGCATCTCGATAAGGTAAAGATCATCATTGAGCCTTCGGAATTGATGGTCAATCGCCGCATTGCCCAGTCGCAGCAGGCGGTGGTTGCCAAAGCGTTCTTCGCCGACGTAAATCGCCCCGCGGAAGGCCTGCCCCTTAAGGCCTTCTTCGAAAAGGGGGCAGGAGAAGTGTTTCCTACATACAAGGCCGATGCTGCGGGGGAAGCGAAGATATTGATAAATAGGATAGGTGCCCGGGATCTGGAACAAACCGTGGTCGTTGCCGTAGACGTCGACGCGCTTAGCGGCGAGGCCGGCTCACCCGTATACGCGCTGGTGGTTAACACGCTCAACGTCCCTCGTGCACAGATTAACCTCAAGGTGCAAAGACCTGTTGTCTTCCTTACCGCTGAAGAGTTGAGCCTGGGAATGCCCAGGTCGAACCAACTCCTGACGAACAAATTGAAGAACCTTCTGTCGAGCAACGGATTTGAATTCACGAACGACAAAGCCAACGCCGACCTGTGGTTTGATGTCCGGGCCAATTCGGAAAAAGGATCGGTCTCCGGCAGTATATATATCACCTACGTCACGGGTGTGATTAAGGTGATGGCCATGAAAGAGGGTAAGGAGATCTACGCTACAACACTGGATCGTGTGAAAGGGTACGGCCTTGATTACGACAAGTCAAGTATCGATGCATACAATAAAGCCCTTGAAACGCTGGAGAAGGACTATATGAAGGATTTGCTCAACAATGTTTTAGATTAAAAAATGCACAAAATTCTCTCTATTGAGCGTTTTTTCGACCTGCAATAAATTTTGGTCCCTAAATTGTAATAGCATAACCAAACTCTAAAAACTGATATGAAAAAGCTAATGTACTCTTCGTTTGTTGCTCTGGCCTTGATGAGTGTCCTGGCCGTTGGTTGTAAGAGCAAGAAAGAAGCACCCCCGAAAGGCGAAGTAGAAGTTGTAGTGCCGTGCTCTGGTCCTGACTACTTCACGACCGCAAAATACTTCCGCGCCAACTCCATCGGCGAAAGCCAGGATCAGGTTACATCGAAACGCAAGGCACTCGCTAACGCACGCGCTGAGCTTGCACAGTCTATCCAGACTACGGTGAAGACAGTGACTGACAACTACGTAAACTCGCGCGAGTTTAATAACCGCGAGGAAGTTGAAGAGCGTTTTGAGAGCCTCAATCGCGAAGTGGTTGACCAAACCCTGTCAGGCATCCGCAC
>CAZIAG010000485.1:0-3375 GCA_964537375.1 uncultured Roseivirgaceae bacterium | reverse complement strand
CGCCTCCGAATGCCCCTGCGGAAAAAGAATACCTGGCCCCACTCTGAAATGAATCTCGCCCTATCCGTGCGGAGAGCACTCTCAATCGTGCTTCAACTCGGCGCCTCCCTTTACCCTTATCCCGACAAAGTCGGGGAGCCTGGCGGCCTTTGCTCGAAAAACGGCCCACTCTCTAATGAGACCTTACGCCGTCCGTGAGGCAGACAACGCTCAACAACATCCCACCCAAACCCACCTTCGCTTTCAGCCACCGACTTCGTTAAAACTACGTCGGACAAAGGTGGCGAGCAAAGCCGGCAAACAGGCCACCCCGCAAGACCCGCCAACCCCTTACCCACTCCACTTCCGGAAATATTCCCTCGTCTCCTTATCCGTACAATAAATGTAACAACCCTTCATCCCCCGGGTCATCAACGTCCGGTACGTGTTCTTGATAATTGACCGTACCAGGTTCTTTCCTTCCTCCGGCGACTTTTCAATCAACTTCTTATATCCGGCAATCGACCGATCAGACTTTGCTCTTGCCAACGGCTGGGTCAGGACTTTGCCATCACGGACGATCAGGTCGTCCCCGATGATCACACCGATGTAGTCGACTTCCAACCCCTGGCAGGTGTGTATGCAGCCAATCTCATTGATCGAATCCGGGCTAACGATCCACAAGCTGCCGTCCTTCGTGAGGTTCCAGCGCATTCTGAAATCAAATTCTTCGATGACAACGTCATACATCTCCGGATTCCTCCTGCTATTCCATGGCCAGCAATAACCGGCGACCATACGCGACTTGTTGTTGACTTTGTTTTTCGCGGCAATGACTTCGCGTAATTCCGATGGTGAATCAAACACCCTGAAGTCATAGCCGGAGCCGGACAATTCGACGTTTGCCGTTTCCCGGATTTGAAGCGTGTTGTCAAGCCAGGCGAGGTATCCGTCTGAACCGCTGCAGCGGAACTGCGAACTCAACTCGAGCTCCGTGACCTCCGCATCGGCACGATAGGCGCGTCGCCTGATCTCTTCGAGCGTACCGATGTCGCTGAGGGTTACCCGCTGATCCTCATCGAGGAAGAAGATGGAACAACACGACGCATTGATGATCTCCTTGATCTGGTTCTCTCCCAGGTTGCCATACAACCCTGACTTCTCATTCAACCGATGCGCTTCGTCAACGATGAGCGCGTCGAAGGTATTTGGCCTTGTGTTGACAAACGCGCCGGAGCCGCTGAAGAGGTTGGATATTACCGTTTTGCGGAACGACCCCGTCAGTTTGCTTTCGTAAACCGACCTCGGTGCCGCATTCTTAGACACGTATTGTGTCACTAGTTTCCGACGGGTAATCTCGACAAGCAGATTGACAGCAACCACCGACTTACCGGTTCCGGGCCCACCATTTACGATAAGCACTTGCTTCTTGTTAGCGGTGGCCTTTTCCGTGAGCAATAGCGCTGTTTCATAAACAACCTTCTGCTCGTCTATCATCAAAAACTCCTGGTTCCCCTGCAAGAGCGAGACCATGCTGTCGGCAAGCATCTTCGAAGGCCGGATCTTCCCGTGCTCGATACGATAGATGATCTTATTCTTGTCACCGTACTTGACATGAGCTTTGATGAAGTCCCGAAGTTTTACGGCATCGCCCTTTAAGAATACGGGTGCGCGATCCAGGTACTCCTTGTAGTGGTGGTGCCTGATTACCTCATCGGGTGCATAGTTATGAAGGTACGCGCATGGAACGAGGTTGATATTTTCCTCTGCAACGGTGGCGTTAAAATTCTGGAGGAGGGTTGCGTAAGACCATGCCTGGTAGGAAGGATGCGGATGCTCACCGATCCTTCGGTTGACCAGCGTATTGACGATCCCGTCCTTGTCTGAAAGGGAGGCCTCGGACCACTGCTTCAACTCGATCAGGATCGCATATTCCTGGTCTCCCGAGCCGAGCCCTGTGAGGACAAAGTCCAGCCGCTTGGCCGTTTGAGGAAGCTGGTATTCGATGGCCACACCACAGTCATCGGGAATAGCGTTGTCGTTCAACACCCGGTCCATGTATTGCAGGGAGTTCTTCCACGACTTTACCTCGTTGGGGGAGGTACTTCTGTTGAGGTGCTTTTTAAAGAAGGTGAGGATCTTTGTTTCAATTCTGTCATGCAGCACATCCTCCGAAAAGTCAGATTTTGTTGCCTGATAGACGATCATCGCCAGGGGGTTCTATAGTTCGTCATATTTCTTCGCAGTTCCTCTTGCCTTATCCGGAGGATATTTCAGCGCGTTCTTCGCAAGCTTTTCAAGGATAATTTCCTTGACATCGAAGGACTCTTTCTCCGCCAGCAGCAGGCAGAAAGCGAGGATGTCCGCCAGTTCCTCTTTCATCTTTTCGCGATCGGCATCGCCGGCATCTTTCCAGAGAAACAACTCCAGCAATTCACCCGCCTCGATACTGATTGCCAACGCCAGGTCCTTGGAGTTGTGAAACTGTTTCCAGTCCCGCTCATCGCGGAATTTGATCAACGCATCGGTCAAGGCCTTCAGATCCGACATCGGGAGAATGGGGGTTAATTCATACGGAGGGTCGACCAATTTTAGTGAATTTTGGCGATATGAGCCATAGATGTCACCAACGTGAGCCCGGTCAGCGGGCATTAAACTGACCTCATTCGGTGGTGGGTGAGAAACTCACAACCTTAGCGCCCCAACCCGGCCCTCCTCGGTTCCATTCTATGTTGCGGTTATCAACCCAACCGAATGCACCACGTTTGAAAGCGGGCTAAAACTTCGACCGCACTACACTAATAAACTTTTCCAGCGTCGAAATCCTATCGCGATACTCCGCAGGAAAACTCTTCAAATAAGGAGCAGGAACAACCAGCCTTACACCTGAACTGTACATCTCCTTCAACTGGTTGGATGAAATTCCCTGCTGAAGGGTAAATAGGTATTTTGTCTTGATGCGATCCGCTTCGTTCAAAATCTGACGCCAGCGGTCTTTGCACGTTGTCTTCGACGCAAGAAAAGTCAGTCGTGACGGATCAAATTTGGCATCGTGATAGGCTTCAATGCCGGGAAATATGAAGTCAGGCTTTTTGTTCCCTTCGGTAGTACCCTGTGTGGAAAAAGACAACTCCGCAATTCTGAAAATTTCACTCAGATGATGCTCCAAAGACTTGCCGGCTCGGCTTTTCCTTCTGTTCAATATCGTATTTGCAAACTCGACCAATTCCTCAACCGACTTGAAGGGCACCTTTATGCGCTCACCGTAGACGTGATTTTCGATAGTCTTAAAAAGGTGATACTCTGCCTCGATCCAGCCAATTATTTGAGAGTCAGGATACTTAATTGTTTCCTTTCCTGAAATACCATAGGCTATCATGAAGCAACGGCGTGCCT
>CAZIAG010000484.1:0-3375 GCA_964537375.1 uncultured Roseivirgaceae bacterium | reverse complement strand
GAAACACTCGAGACTTGCAAACTTTGGCGCTGATTTTTGACGTTGTTTCACAACCTGCGGGGCACGAATGACGTATAACCGGTTGACAGTCCCCCCTCCACCGAGTCAAGGAACAAGGCCCAAATTTCAAAGTCCAGGGTCCAAGGGTACCAAGGCCTTGGGTTTTGTTCATCCTGGCATGGTGATCATTGCGTCTACGTTTGGAGAGCAGTCTCTATCACCCGAAGCCTGGAGCGAGCAAAAAAATTTTCGTCACCAATAAAGTCTGCACAACGAGCGGAGTCTGCTCGTGCTTCCCTTAGGGTAAGGGTAGAGCGCGAACTCAAAACGTAGATATTCTGGGTTTTCAATTCCCAAGATACTGATCCGCTCGTCTTTCCCTTCGAACCAGGGGATCAAAGAAAACACGTTGGTGATTGAAGAAGGAGATTTAGCGTCTGGCGTCAGGATGACGCGAGGTGGAATCGGCCGCCTGACGTAGTTGATGCCTTCGAACAAAAACTGTCTCGGTCGCCAGTCACTGGTTTGAGCAGCGTTGATTATAATAGAGTACGCTCCCTCACGGGAAGAGGGAGCGTGTTACCGCAGAGGGCCATCGGTCATCAGTCGCTGGTTCGAGTGGTATTGGATTTATTCTTCGTCTTCCTGCCCGCCCTGCACCCACGGTTTCCCCGCACGCCAATGACGATAAACGTTGAACGTTCACCTCCACGCATCAGAGAACTCCGCGAAATTACACCTCGTCTACTCGCCTGGTTTTATCAACGCAAACTGAATCTGCGGGCGACCACGTTCTCCGCCCTGGGTGAACGCCGTGAACTTCAACTTGTAGATGTTTCCTGCCGCGTCCTTCACCAAATAGAACCGATCCTCCTTCAGGCCGGGCGTCATTCCCGGGCCTCCGGTCGTCCTCCAGTTCGCGCCGATGTTGGTCTGGTTTGTGCTAAAAGTCACTGATGCCAGGTCGGCGTCGTCGAAATCTTCATAGCTCCCGGTGTCTGCGATCAGCAGTTCGGCAGTCTCGGTGTTGTAACGGTTCTGAATCACCACGTCGCTGAACACATACGGAATAAAGGTGGTCGCGTCGAGGGGCGTGGTGTTGGTAAACACGGTGAATGCAATATCCCACTTGTCTTTCTCCGGTTCAATCGGCACTACTCCGGTTTCAAACTTCACGTAATGAAAGAGATGAGCATCCTCACGCGTGACCTCCACGGTAGTGAAGCTCGTGGCATCGATGTCGGCGTGCTGCAAGGTGTAACCGTCGCCATTCCGGATGATACGAACCTTCTTCCAACCACGCGGGCTGTTGTCCGGGTTCTTTCCGCGGTTGATAATGTACACTTTGTTATCAGCGTCGTTGCTGGAGATCTCTGCAATGGCAGTTCCCTCCATGTTGCCGGTCGGGTCATCAATCCAGTCGATCGCGTCAGCAATCCATGCCGGGGGCGGACCGGACGTCACCGCGGCAAATACGGCATCCGTTGAGAGTTGTACTCCCCAGCCTATCGTGTCAGCTGCGGTTACATCGTTGAGGTTGTTTTTGTCCAGGGCCCTCGCCATCATCGACGACGACGAATTGAGGATCACGCGGAATTGACCTTCCGCCATGTAGAATCCAAGATCCCAGTCGCTGCGATTCACATACGACTGCCGGTTCGCACTCAGGTCGACGAATACCTTGTTGGGTTGCTGCGGTCCACCGACATTCGGGTCCATCGTTCCCTGGGCGGCAACGATCTCGGCGAAGCTTACCGTCAGGGCATTTCTTTCTCCAACGACCAGGTCCTGTCCGGGAGACGTAATCGTAAACACGATGCTCTCATCACCGTCAAAGAAGACACCCTCCTTCTTGTTCACGACAAAAGGAACCTGCGTTGCACCCGCGGGTACAGCGATCGTCAGGGTGTTCTCTTGCATGGCCGGGTCGGTGGTGAATTCCGTGTCGTAGGTGACGCCGTTCAATTCTGCGCCGATAGCGATATCTGTTGCGACAGCGGCTTCTCGCGACAAGGTGATGTTGACGGTCAACGACTCCTCATCAGGCGTCAGCCCCAACGCGTCCGATTCAAACTGTACGAGGTTGTCCGCCAGGGGCGGGTCTTCATCGTCACAGGAGGCAAGCCCGATCACGACGATCAGCGAAAAGAACAAACACCACTTTCCAAGTAAACTAGTTATCCGTCTCATGTGTAACATCATCTATTTATATGAATTACGATTTGATAAACCTGTATGATAGATTAACAAAGAACGACCGCCCATAGCCGACAGGGCGTGCACCGCCGGAACTGCTGTGCGCCGAACCGATGGTTGTACTGCGAATGGCGGTCACGTTGAAAAGATTTCTCACGCCCGCGGTGACACTAAAGCGTTCGCCAAACGAACGCATCGCGGAGAGGTCTGCCCAATGATAGCCGGCCGTTTCCGTTAAGATCACCTCTTCTCCGTCCAGTACATACAACGGCGTCTTGCCCGTGTATTTGTAGAAGAGTGTCGCCGTTGTACGCTCGTCGAAGTGATACGTCACGGAGGAGTTGACTTCTGGCGACCAGGCAAAGTCGGGCAACTCCTGGTCTGTGCCCATGAACTGGTTGTAACGCCCGGTGTAGGCAAAGCCCAGCCGGAATTCGGCGTGGTTATTTCGCAGTGTCGCGTTTGCCGTAACGCCTTGTGACTTGAACTTGTGGACGTTGATGTACGTGGTCACCGTGCTTCCCGACTTCACGCCGTAGTCGATCAGGTTCTCTACATCGTTGTAGAAAACGGAAACCACGCTGCGCAGTCTCCAGTATTCGGACTCCAGCAAGCGAGCATTCCACGAGACGTTGACGCTGTGGGAGAGTTCGGCCTGCAGGTTCGTGTTGCCTTCGATGGAATGACTGGCGTCGAAGAAGTTGAAGTACAACTCCCGCAAGGACGGCGCCCGGAATCCACGTCCGTACGATAAGCGAAGGTCATGACGGCTATTCAATTTAAGCTTCGTGTTCAACGCCGGGATCAGTGGCGGCGCGTCGTATACCGAGTTTCTTACCAGGCGTAGTCCCGGTCGCAAGCTCAGGGAACCGAGGGTTATGTCGGCGGAAACGAATCCCGCGAAGTCGGAGACCGTGTTCTTTCCTCCCTTCAGGCGTGTTCCCAACCCGGTTTCGGTGTTTACGTCCCAACCCGGTTGGATACTCACCGCGTCGGAGAGTTGATAGTGAAGGGCACCGCGAAACGTCATGCCGGTAAACTCGTCCCGCGTTTGCAGGTCGGAACTGGCCAGCGTCTCTCTTCCCGTTTGTTTATTGACGGCAATGCTTTGGGTCCTGCTTTCAAAGGAAGTGTAGCTCAAGGCAGTGTTGAAGTTCAGCCTATCGGAAAAACGGTTCG
>CAZIAG010000483.1:0-3377 GCA_964537375.1 uncultured Roseivirgaceae bacterium | reverse complement strand
GATATTCACGGCAGAGCCGGATAAGAACTTCATAAGTAAAATGATCGCGTTGTTCGGGCGAGAGGTTTTCACCGTTCAACAAGGTCTTGAATAACGCGTCAGGACGGTGATTTGCGCCCGCTGCCGGATAAGTGAGACGTTCCAATCCGTGGTCTGACAGTTTGCAACCGTTGTCGTGGAAAAAATTGATTCGGTTCGTCAGGGCTTCAATCAACGTGTCGAAACTGTTGATTTGCACACCGGACGCCGATGATAGCTTCTCAAGATATTGACGATACGCTACGGGATCGGCAACTGCATAAGCTTTGTCCGGACGAAAGGTCGGCAGAACCGGCGTACCAAATGGCTCGCGCGCAATGCGTTGATGGTGCTCAAGAGAATCGGCAGGGTCGTCCGTGGTACACACCACCTCCACATTCATCTTCGCCAGTAAATTTTGTGTTGAATAATCTTCCTGTTGCAGGAGGGAAGAGCAATGCTCGTAGATCGACTTGGCAGTGGTCGGATTGAGCAGGCGATCTACATCAAAATAGCGTTTGAGTTCCAGATGCGTCCAGTGGTAAAGCGGATTGCGCATGGTGTAGGGAACCGCGTATGCCCACTTCCCAAATTTGTCAAAATCCGCTGCGCCGCCGGTGATAAACTTTTCATCGATGCCCAGCGTGCGCATGGCCCGCCACTTGTAGTGATCGCCCTCCAGCCATATCTGCGTGATATTTTCGAAGCGACGGTTTTCCAGGATATCCTTTTGCGAAAGGTGACAATGGTAATCAATGATTGGAAGGTCGCGAGCGTATTGATGGTACAGAACCCGGGCATATTCACTTCGTAGCAAAAAATCATCCGTGATAAAAGAAGTCATAGGCTCCGATAAAATTTGCGGCTGAAGTTACATCTTTCTAAGGGATGAACCTCGAATTATCAGTTCCGGTTTCAGTACAATTTTTTGAGGAATGAATTTTTCCTTGGTCGACTTGACCTCTTCGACAAAGATTTCCACCGCTGCATTACCCATTCGCATAGGATGCTGATCAACGGTCGTAAGGTCGGGCTCGGTAAACCAGGTGAATGGCTCATTACTAAAGGCCACCTCTCCGGGAACGGAGATATTTTTTTCTTTGCGGATTTGCAATGCACCCATCGCCCCGCAAGCACTTGCGGAGAAAACCGCGTCCGGCAATTCCTTCGATTTGAGGAGTTTCAGCATGCTGGTCCGTCCACCCTCGAGTTACAGGTTGCTTTCAACAAGGATGCGCTCGTCGTGCTTGATGCCGTAGTTCTGCAAGGCCTCACGGTAGCCGCGAAGGCGTTCGCGACAAGTGGAAATCCTTTGCGTGTTTGTGAAATGGACAACTTACTCTGCGCCCGGTTGGCAATCTTCTCAATGCCGCGCACGACAAAAGAAAAGAACGTTCGATCTACGGTCGGGACAATAACCCGGATAACGTTACTGCGCCCTTTTCGCAACACGGCAGCGATGTGGTTTGGCTGATAGTTCAGCTTTTGCGCTACCTTCAGGACGGTCAATGATCGTTGAACGGATGACCGTCCACGCGAATCGGAGCGTCCCCGAACCTTGGCCGCGGCACCAGCTAGACGCCCGTGTAATTGAACGGCGTAATCTCCTTCAACCTTTTCTTGAGCTTGTCGTCCACATTGAGGCCGTTAATGAATTCGGTCATCCTTTCGCGTGTGATCTTTTCATTCTTTCGCGTAAGCGCCTTTAGCGTCTCGTAAGGATTGGGATATCCCTCCTTGCGAAGGATGGTCTGAATCGCTTCCGCCACGACGGCCCAGTTCTCTTCGAGATCGCGATCAATAGCCTCGCGGTTAAGGTTGAGTTTGAGCAACCCTTTCAATAACGATTTGAATCCGATGTACGTGTGCGCCATCGGTACGCCGACGTTTCTCAGAACCGTTGAGTCCGTCAGGTCGCGTTGGAGGCGTGAAACCGGCAACTTGGCAGACAAGTATTCAAAGATCGCGTTGGCGAGTCCAAAGTTTCCTTCGGCATTCTCGAAATCGATCGGGTTTACCTTGTGTGGCATCGCCGACGATCCGACTTCGCCTTCGCGGATCTTTTGCGTGAAATACTCCATGGAAATGTACTGCCACATGTCGCGGCAGAGGTCGATGAGGATCGTGTTGATGCGTCGCAAGTTGTCAAACAGCGCGGCGAGGTTGTCGTAGTGTTCGATCTGCGTAGTGGGGAAACTGCGTGACAAACCCAGGTGCTGGCAGAACTCATCGGCGAACACATTCCAGTCCACCTCCGGGTAGGCAACATGGTGCGCATTGAAATTTCCCGTGGCTCCGCCAAACTTCGCCGAGTGCGGTACGCCTTTCAATAGCTGAAGCTGCTTTTCAATCCTGGTCGAGAATACCGTAATTTCTTTTCCCAATCGGGTAGGAGATGCTGGTTGACCATGCGTTCTCGCCAGCATGGCCACGTCGTTCCATTCCTTCGCCAAAGAGTGAAGCACGCGCAACACTTCCTGCAGCGCGGGGTGGTATTCTTCTGCCAGGAACTCTCTTATGGAAAGCGGAATGGCTGTATTGTTGATGTCCTGCGACGTGAGTCCGAAGTGGATAAACTCTTTCAAAAAGCCGAGGTCCAAGGCCTCAAACCGTTCTTTCAGGTAGTACTCAACGGCCTTGACATCGTGGTTGGTTTCTTTTTCAATTGCCTTGACCCGCGCGGCGTCATCTTCAGAAAAATCCTTATAAATCTTCCGGACCTCGCTGATCTTGTGGGCGGGAAAATCGGTGAGTTCGGGCAGCGTGGCCGACAATGCCAAAAGGTACTCGATCTCTACCTGCATGCGGAAGCGGATCAGACCGTATTCAGAAAAGTAAGCAGAAAGACGCTCGACAAGCTCAAAATATCGCCCGTCTACAGGCGAAATGGCATTCAGGGGTGTTAATGGCACGTTGTGAATGTTAAAGCGTAAAATTAAGGGCTAATGCCGCATGGACCAAACCCTCGGCAGTCTTGAGCGCTTCTATGAAAGGCTCAAGATCCTTGGGCTTTGGGCCTCCTATGTTCCTTGGTCCCTTGGTCCTTGTCCGCCCGGTGACCAATTGATGCGCGCCAAAACCCTGTATTATACCTCAATGATCATTACTTTTGCGCACAAACACGGAAAAGATCGTGGTTGGCATCGATTTTCCTACCACAAAAAAGAGATATGGCGTTTAGTTTTTTTAAGAAGTCGGAAAAAAATGAGGTGAAGCCGGAGCCGCGGAGCGGACCGCATTACTACGATCTCCTTGTCAAACAGATCATCCCGGAGACAAATGATGCGATAACTATCGTTTTTGAGCACCCCAGCGACAATAAGATAGGCTATAAGGCCGGACAATTTCTTACACTGATC
>CAZIAG010000482.1:0-3380 GCA_964537375.1 uncultured Roseivirgaceae bacterium | reverse complement strand
GAAAGCATTGGGAAGAGGGCTCAGCGCCCTGTTGAGCGATAACTCGACGGACGAGAAGCTGGAAGTCGACATCACCTCCCCTGCGCCTGCCCCCAACCCGACGGGCGGCATGACGGAAATCCCCGTGGAGGAGATCGAGGTCAACCCTTTCCAACCGCGGACGCATTTCGACCAGGCAGCGCTCCAGGAACTGGCAGACTCAATTAAGGTTCACGGCATTATCCAGCCAATCACCGTCAGAAGACTGTCAGCCAATCAGTACCAACTCATCTCTGGAGAACGAAGGTTCCAGGCATCAAAGCTCGCCGGACTCAAGACGATCCCGGCCTATATCCGATCGGCCGACGACCAGCAAATGCTGGAGATGGCTTTGATCGAGAACATTCAGCGCGAGAACCTCAACGCGATTGAAATCGCCCTCAGCTATCAGCGACTGATCAGCGAGTGCAACCTAAAGCAGGAAGAACTCGGCGAACGAGTCGGCAAGAACAGGGCCACCGTTACCAACTACCTTCGCCTGCTGAAGCTCCCACCAGACATCCAAATAGCCGTCCGCGACAACCGGCTCTCCATGGGGCACGCGCGTGCCATCATCAATGTAGAGAACCCGGAGCAACAGCTTTTCATTTTCAAGAAAGCGCTGAACGAGGAGCTCTCTGTGCGCAAAGTCGAGGAACTTGTCCGTGAGCTTTCCGCAAAAAAGGTCGACGACAAGGGGAAAACTTCGTCGGGATCGCCCGCAAGCAAGGAAGTTGCCCAACTCCAGTCGCGTCTTTCCTCACACTTTGGCACCCGAGTTGTTGTAAAGAGCGACGGCCAAAGAGGTGAAATCCGGATACCGTTCTTCTCCGTGGAGGACCTTAACCGGGTTCTTGATATCCTCAAGGTCTCAAACTGATCCAGGCAACGTGAATAAAACTAATTGGAAGCCGCGTAATTTCCGCCCTTTGCCCCTTCACCGAATGATCGTTCCGATCATCCTGCTTGGTTTCATATGCGCATCAGCTCAGGGCCAGGAACGCGTTGTCGTCACACGAGACACCATTGTGATGGAATCGCAGGATTCGGCCCTCCTCGAAAGCTACGCCAGGCGTTTCAACCCAGGGCGGTCTCTCCTTTTGGCCGCCGTCGTACCAGGCCTCGGACAGGTCTACAACAAAAAATACTGGAAGCTCCCGTTGGTGTACGGAGGTTTCTACCTCATCGGACGACAGATCGGCATTTACAACGACGTCTACCGCGAATACAAGGGGCACCTTTACTATAATCTCGAGAACGGACTCGCCGGCGCAAATGCGATTAACCCTGCAACGGAGTTCCGCACCAGGGAATTGCGTCGGATCGTGGACCGCGCCCAGCGTGAAAGGGACTTCTTCATAATTTTGATGGGTGCCATGTACATCCTCCAAATCGTGGATGCCCACGTCGACTCACACCTTAAAGAATTCGACCTGAATCCGAATTTACAGGTGCGCATCGAACCGGTTTTTGAACAAAATGCCATGTTGGGCAGGCGAACCGGACTTGGTCTGGTGATGCGCTTCTGATCGCGAACGCTTTTTTTCATTCTATCCGGCCTTGCCCCACCCGATGGCTGATTGGTTACCGGAAAACCTGGAACGACGGCCCCCTTGATTCCGCTTCGCCGCGATCGCAAACAGGACATCGGGGCAAGTCCCGGATGCGAAACCGCAGGGACTTTCATATTTCAACATCATTCTTTTACATTGCGAGAGACTACGCTACTGATGAAATTATTGCTCGTAGGATACGGAAAAATGGGAAAAGCCATCGAGAAGGTGGCATTGCAGCGCGGACATGAAATCACAGGTCGGATCGACGTCGACAACCGCCACGAACTGGATACGGTCAAAGCTGATGTTGCTATTGAATTTTCCCATCCCGAGGCAGCGTTTGCCAATATTCAAGCATGTCTCGAACGAAAACTCCCCGTCGTCTGCGGTACAACCGGGTGGCTTCATCGACGCAGCGAAGTTGATGCGCTGGTGAAGAAGTTAGGAGGAACTTTCTTCTACGCATCGAACTACAGCCTGGGCGTTAATATCTTTTTTAAGTTGAACGAGCACCTGGCCCGGATGATGGCAACACTCCAGGGCTATGACATCAGCATTGACGAGATCCATCACACCGAAAAGAAGGACGCACCAAGCGGAACCGCCATAACCCTGGCCGAGGGGATACTCAGGCATAACGCGACGAAAAAATCCTGGATAAACCAGGAAGCTGACGACGTTTCGCAACTCCCCGTCAAATCCTTCCGAATTGACCAGGTGCCCGGCACCCACATTGTAAAATACAGTTCGCTGATCGACGATCTTGAGATCAAGCATATTGCCCACACCCGCGAAGGGTTCGCACAGGGCGCAGTGATGGTGGCCGAATGGCTCCCCGGACGCCAGGGTTCGCTGGGCATGGACGACTTTCTAACGATATGACGGTGGCGGGGTACCTCCTGCCCCGGGGTTGCGCAAACTTTGCCGGGCCGGTTCCCAAAAAATTCCTTTATTTGCAGCCCTAAATCAACCGCGAAATGGATTCTTTGCAGTTTCCCAACACGGATCTGCAGGCCTGACAACTGATAACCGATTGGCTAATGAATTGGAAGTTCTGGAAAAAAGATAAAGAGGCTCGCGAAGGCGAGGAAAAAGAAAAAAAGCCCAAGTCGAAGGCGCGTGAGTGGTGGGATGCCATCCTCTTCGCCGTAGTCGCGGCGACGTTGATCCGCTGGCTGATCATGGAGGCTTACACGATCCCAACCTCCTCGATGGAGAACTCGCTCCTTACCGGCGACTTCCTTTTTGTGAGCAAATTCCATTACGGTACCCGGACGACGACCACGCCACTACAGATTCCACTAACCCATCAGAAGATCTGGTTTACAGAAATACCGTCATACGTTGAATGGATAAAATTGCCGCAGTATCGGCTGCCCGGTTTTACGTCGGTGAAGAACAATGACGTCGTCGTATTCAACGTCCCGCCTCGTGAACTCAATGATGCGGATTATCCCGTGGATCTCAAGACCAATTATATCAAACGCTGTGTGGGCATACCGGGAGACGTGCTGGAAATCCGAAATCAACAAGTGTATATCAACGGCCAGCCACTGGAGAATCCGGTCGAGATGCAGTTTTCCTACCGGCTGGTGTCCACGACCAAGATACATGAGCGCAACTGGGAAAAGTACGGGCTTGGTCCCGAGGATTACACCATGCGCATCCTGCCCGACAACACCGTGCTGTACAACGTACACCTCACCGAATCCATAGCGAACGAAATCAGGAAGGACAAACCTTCATACATCCTCTCGTTGGATAAGCAAGTCATGACCGATCGCGACGTTATCCCAAATTCCGCCT
>CAZIAG010000481.1:0-3387 GCA_964537375.1 uncultured Roseivirgaceae bacterium | reverse complement strand
TCGCGGCAGCCGCCACGCCGAGCGAGAGCGCCTTTTCCACGCCGACGATCGTAAAGAATCCGATCCCGACCATATCGAATAATAACATGGTGCGCTTGAGCCGAGCTACGCGGTGAAAGAAAATGAAAGCCGTGATCACTCCCGCGATGATAGCATAGAGAAACCAAACGTCACCAACCCATACCAACGGGTAACTGCCAAGGATCATGTCACGCAGGCTACCGCCACCGATGGCCGTCACGAAGCCGGTAAACGCTACGCCGAACCAGTTGCGATGTTTGTCTTCAGTGGCCAGCACCCCCGAGATAGCGAAAAAATACGTACCGACGAGTTCGAGGATATATTGGATACTCATGATGTGACGGGTAATGCGGTAAAAATATAGAAAAGAGTTTGGCGGCCATACTATGGCTGGCGCCCAATAAAATTAAAACCGAACCGTCTTTGATCATAAAAAATTCCCGGTGCTATGCCCCGGCATCCTTTACATTTCAATTCCATCTGCGTTATCTTGTGAGCCAAACCCAAACATTGGATGCGTCTTACTATAGAGGAGATTCTTTTGATCGTTTCAGTCCTTCTCTTTATCGCCCTCGTGGCCGGTAAGAGAGCATACCAGTTTGGCGTTCCGGTAGTTATACTCGCTCTCACCATCGGTATGCTGGCAGGGTCGGAGGGCGTTGGGGGAATATACTTTAATGACCCGCAAGCGGCCCAAACAATCGGGATCATCGCCCTTAACTTTATCCTCTTTTCCGGCGGCTTCGATACAAGTTGGCAGTCCATCAAGCCCATTTACTTTCAGGGGGTAAGTCTGGCAACGCTGGGTGTATTTCTCACCGCGGGTCTGATCGGGTTTTTCGTTTGGGTCATTACCGATTTCACTCTCTACGAGGCGCTCCTTTTGGGTTCCATCGTGTCTTCCACCGACTCAGCGGCGGTCTTCTCCATTCTCCGCTCAAAGAACCTGGCGCTGAAAGGGAACCTGCGTCCTACGCTTGAGTTAGAGAGCGGGAGTAATGACCCGATGGCCTATGTTCTGACGATTACATTTATTCAGCTTATCACTGGCCAGGAATCGAGCCTCCTGGGAGCGATCCCTGAGTTCTTTTTCCAACTGATAATTGGCGCAATATCGGGACTGGCCTTTGGATATATTGGAACACGCGTCATCAACTCCATCAATCTCGACTACGAGGGTCTTTATCCCGTGATGATGGTCGCAATTATGTTCTTCGGCTTTTCGGCAACCACCTTTGTCGGCGGCAACGGTTTCCTCGCCGTATACCTTTCCGCCCTCTACATGGGAAATCAGGAGTTGATTCACAAGAAGCAGATTACCCGATGGTTCGATGGGATGGCGTGGTTGATGCAGCTATTGCTGTTCCTAACCCTTGGGTTACTTGTCTTTCCTAGCCAGCTTATTCCGATAATCGGGGTTGGGGTTGCTGTATCAGCGTTCATCATGTTCGTGGCAAGGCCGATCTCGGTCTTCCTCAGTCTCGCGCTTGTAAAGGGTAAGCGTCGGGGAAAGTGGTTTATCTCTTGGGTGGGTTTGAGGGGCGCGGTTCCGATCGTGTTTGCCACCTATGCACTCCTGGCCGGGATCGAAAAATCGCAGATGATATTTAATATTGTCTTCTTTATCTCCCTTTCGTCGGTACTTATTCAGGGCACAACCCTGCCGATAGTCGCTGCATGGCTCAAGCTCCTCCTGCCTGTAAAACTGAAGCAGCGTACAAGAGTTGACCTTGAACTCTCTGAGTCCATCAAATCTGAACTGATCCAGATCGTAATTCCTCCGGACACTTTTGCGGTCGGTAAAAAAATTGTGGAGTTGGAGTTTCCGAAGACATCGTTGATCTCCATTATCGAACGCGACGGCAAATACATCACACCAACCGGGTCAACCGTCATTGAGGCCAATGATAAACTCTATGTCATTTCAGAAAGCAAGGCGGCGCTCGAGAAAGTTTACGAACAACTGAGGTTGGAACCCCAAAATACGGAGTAGTTGCGCGATATCTTATT
Organism: uncultured Roseivirgaceae bacterium; assembly: GCA_964537375.1. GTDB lineage: Bacteria > Bacteroidota > Bacteroidia > Cytophagales > Cyclobacteriaceae > Chryseosolibacter. Next base: position 1,356 of record CAZIAG010000481.1, on the reverse strand, counting down.
GAAGCGGATCACCATCCGTCTTTTCCGATGAGTAATACTTTTGCCAGCGGTCGAAGATCTCCATATCGGTAATCGCATTGATAGGGACAAGGTTCTGGCTTTGGAAGACGGCGTTGTCCAGGAACCGGGTCTCGCCCAGATCGTCCTGCCACCTGACCTCACATGCGACTTCGTCTCCTAACGCACGAACCGGCACAACAAGCGCCTTGGCAGATCTGATATGGTAATGATCGTCATACTGTTTCTGTTTGCGTTCGACGATCTTATGGGGATGATTCAGTACAATTTTCATAACGGTGCCTGATTACGTTCGCTTGAAAATGTCCCTCTCCACCACACGGCGAAGTCAGACTCCGGGAAATCCTGAGTTAACTTACCCGCGAGGTCCGTTACGGCTTCCTCCACCGTCGTGCCCCGCAACGGAATTCTCCGGTTGCCTTGCGCCACGTAGAAGTATCCACCCTCAGAAAAAAGAGTAAGCTTGAAATCGATGTCACTATCGTAAATACGTTGCAAAATGTCACCTACATAACGTCGGTCGATGATTCTTTGGCTCATGATTTCCTCGACATTGGTTCCCTACGTTCTTCACGACATATTCAGGACGAACGATGTGCCTTCGACACCATCAGACGTCGGCCAAAAAACTCCGCATTTCCCAATCGCCTTATCGCTTCGCGACCTTCGTCCTCACGACTCATCTCGACAAAGCCAAAACCGCGTGATGTACCGGTATTTCGGTCAGTCATGATTCTAACGGACTTTACCGATCCAAACTGTTCGAACAGCGCTCTAAGCGCAGTCTCGTTTACTACATGGCTGATATTTGCAACGAACAAATTCATAATGATTTGGCGTAATGGGTTCAGGTCAGATTAGCCGTCCAATCGAATTGCTGAGCAGTGCAATCAGGTGGGAGAGAATTATTCGAACCGACAGAAATAGAACTGAACGACTTAAAGATAGCCATTAATAACCACACCCGGGCGTAATCGGAAAAAAGAATATTCTGCACGCAATGCTCAAGTAGTGCGGGTCGTGAGCGGCATTGCGCCCAAACTCTTCAACAGACGGGCGTGTCCTGCCAATGCACCGAGAAATGTTTTCGACGATCGATAAGGCAACCCGAAATCACGGGCAGTTTTCTCCACAATTGCGGCCAGGTTTTTGTAATGAACGTGGCAGATATTGGGAAACAGGTGGTGTTCAATCTGAAAGTTGAGACCGCCTACATACCAGGAGAACCACCTACTCTTGTTGCCAAAATTGGAGGTCGTCAACAGCTGATGAACGGCCCAGCTGTTTTCGAGCGTTTGATTTTCATGCTGACAGTGACTTGAAGGCGAGGGTTTTAAC
>CAZIAG010000480.1:0-3396 GCA_964537375.1 uncultured Roseivirgaceae bacterium | reverse complement strand
GGGTCGCCGTTTTCCCTACCGGTATGATCGCACTCATGACGTAGAGTTTGTTGTAAACCGCCAGTTCGGAACGAACCGTACGCTCTCGTTGGTCTGGGTATACGGTACGGGAAACGCAACGACGATCCCGACCGCCGTCTACGGTGGGTGGCCGCGCGGAGAAAATTACTGGGACTATACACCCATCACGCATTACGAAGCGCGAAACAATTATCGCATGGCGTGCCGTTCACCGCCTCGATGTCTCGTTCACCTGGCGGAAACAAAAACGATGGGGCGAACGCGCCTGGGTGATTGGATTATACAATGCCTATAGTCGCCGGAATCCCTTCTACGTGGAACTGCGATACGACTACGAGGAAGACCGATGCGACTGTTCCAGTATTCTCTCTTCCCGGTGATTCCCGCAATCTCGTACAACTTCAAATTCTGATGATCCTATGCGCTCTCTATTGATATTCTTCTGCCTTGCGTTGATGGCTTGCGAACCGTTGGTCATCGACGCCGATCTACCGGATCATTCCCAGCGTCTGGTGGTCAATTGTGTGTTCGAAGCCGGGGCTCCGTGGAAAGTAGGCGTGACAAAAGCGATGAACCTCTCAGCCCAGGGGAACGGTGAATTTATTGACTTCCCCGCAGCCGTTGAGATTTTGGAGAACGGTGTTCCGGTCACGACCATGACATGGCTGCCGCCCAATCCAAATCGCGGTGAGAAAAATGGATATTACTTGTCAAATTCAGCGGCCCTGGCCGGAAGAACATATGAAATAAGGGTAACGGCTCCCGGCTATCCCGACGTGTCAGCGATATGCGCTGTACCCATGCCCGTTGAACTGGGGAATGCCGAAGTATTGTCGTGGGAGCCGAATGGCAATTCCGAGATTCCGATTATCCTCGAGTTTGACGACCCTGCAGGGATTGCGAACTACTACGAAGCATGGATCAGCACAGAGACGCGGTGGTACGATCCGTACACCGGTGAACTGATGAACACTTCGGTAACAACCACACCGCTCAAGACACATGACCTGATCTACAGCAAACGCGCCGAGCCGTTTGTGTTCTCTGATCCCGTTCCGCCACCTGCACCCGTATTCTTCAGCGACCAGGGTATGGACGGTGAGCATCTGGTGATCCAGGCGTTGGCGTACATTGGTCCGAATAATTCCGAACATTTCGAAGTGTCGCACAGGATCATTCTTCGTTCGGTGAGCCTGGAGTACTTCGATAACATGCACACGAAGGCGTTGTTGCTCAACACGGTCAATGATCCGTTCGCTCAGCCCGTCCAGGTGTACAGTAACGTCATCGGCGGGTATGGGATCTTCGCGGCATATTCGGAGACGGCGGTTGTTTTGGATTAAGTCACGCGGTTCTGGTTCTGCCCGGTGTCCACGGTGGGCTGAGGATCAAGGCTCAACGACAACCCCGACTCCCGGCAAATGCCAGGATCGGGGTAACCATCTAACCATGAGACGAGGAGAATTATGCACCCTTGCTCTGTTTTGAAGATGCTTGTGTCGCGGCATAGCGGAAGATCAGGCCGCAGACAGCATAAAGGAACCCAAAGCCTCCGGACACGCCAACGATCTCTACTGTCGAAGCCGCCGGATACTGTTGCATGTTCCCCAGCAGGGCAATAATGGCCACCACTATCAACGAACCGACCATAGCGTACATCGTACGCTCGAGTCCGCGGGCAGTAAAGTCGGAAAGAAAAGCGCCAATCAGCCCGACCACCGGTACACCCATGAACATGATGTTGGCGGCATTCGGTCCGGAGCCGATCAGCCCCACCCCCAGGTTCGCCCAGATCATGAGGAACGTCGTACCCAGGGCTCCCGCTATGCCCGCTTTGTGGGCGAGGCTTGTCGGTCCCTGAATGATCCAGAAGAATGAAAACCCGGCAGCAAAGAGCAGTGCGCCCATAACAGCAAAGTCAAGTAAACCCCAGTTCACTTCGGCAGACACCTGCATCGCGATAAGGGGAATCAGCAACAACGCCCCTGTCGCCAGGGTGGCGGCCCCAACGGCCCGATAAAATCTCTTTTGTTTTTCCATGGTGTTTTATTACGCATCAAAAGTACTTTGTGTTGCAAAGTAAATCAAGAAAAACGCAACAAAAATACAGCCGACTCCATCCCTGAGGCTGGTCGGTCGCTGATTTTGAGCAGGGTCGAACCAATAAAGTAGCCTCGCGGGAGGAGGTCGCATTTTTGCCGCTCCCGACCGCCATCGCGAGGAACGCAGAACCGAAATTCTAGGCGGGTTAGCCCCGGATTTCGTCTTCCATAAGCGCCTTTTGTTGGCGTCTGAACTCCTCCAGTTCGGCTATTCTTTTGCGTTCAAGATCGTCTTCCGGTTCAAGCTGATGTTCCCACGCAAAGCTGCGCCTCTCCCAGCGAAGTTCATCGCCATTCGCAGTAAATACGGTATACCCCGGAAGGAACCCGATCCAGTTTCCGCCCCACCACGCGGCGCTCACCGCCTGGCTGGTGATGTACCACACGCCGTTGTACCAATAGTCCTCCGGTGCGTGGCTATGCCCCTGGAGTACAGCCTTCACCTTGTGCCGCTCGATGATTCTCCTGAATTCAACGGTGTCGTCGATTACCATGTGACCGAAGGGATTGAATTTCGGGTTGCCGTTTATCTGGCCCATGTGACAAAACGCAGCGATGTGCAACATGACCACAGTAGGCATGTCGTGATGTTTTCCAAGGTCGAAGCGCAACCACTCGAGTTGTTCGGGTCCGAGGGCACCTTTGTATCCGATACCATGATCCGCCTCGACGGGAAAAATTGAATCCAGCACGACAAAATGCCATCCCTTGTGGTTGAAGCTGTAATAGCTTCCGGGCATCTTGAGTTTTTCGATGAGCAGTTTCTTGCCGAGGTCGGGATCGTCGGGAGAAACCTTGCGGCGGGAGCTCCACCCGAGGACGTCGTGGTTGCCGAAAGAATTGTAATAGGGCATCTTCAGTTTATCGGAAACACTCTTGTAGAGATCAATCTGGTCGATGAACTCTTCTTTTGCCGTGTAGTTGCCGTCGAAGGCGAGGTCCCCTCCCATCAGCACGAAGTCAGCATTGGGAAAGTTTTCGTTCACGTCATCAATACAGGCCTGGTACCCGATATGCCCCTGGCGTTTGCGGCGCACGTGCATGTCGGTAAGATGAAGGAAAGTGAAGGCATCGGCGGAGAGGGTGTTTCGCGAAAAGCCTTTGAACGGATTGAGTATCGATAGTCCGGCCGCGCCGGCGAGGGTCTGTACAAATTTGCGACGGAGAAAAGAGGACATAGGTTTTCGTTTTAGTTCGTCATGATGACAAATGTGCTGAACTGGGGGGGGAATGTCATCACTGAAACTAGTGAAAACACGTTCTGCGTTCAGGG
>CAZIAG010000479.1:0-3396 GCA_964537375.1 uncultured Roseivirgaceae bacterium | reverse complement strand
GTGGAATCGTCGGATCCTGCACAGTGGTTGAACACCATGGATAATCTTTCTGATCGCTTCAGTCTTGATACAGTCTTTCATGAACGATATTCTGATTATGAGATTCGGGAGGTCCCCATATTCCGGTTTCCGGAGAAGTTGCTGTGGCCGTTTGTCACGGGCTTTGATCAAGCGTTTTATACCAGTATCGGAAACGTTATACTGATAGGTGATAACCTCGAGAGCCTCAAAGATTTCCTGGCTGATATTGAAGATGAAGAGACGTGGGCAAGATCTGTTAGGGTAAATCGTTTCCTGGAATCGACCCTTCTTGAGTCCAACGTGAGCTTGTATGTCGACGCGACGCTTGTCTGGAGTTCGCTGATGACCGCCCTTCAACCGAAATGGCAACATTTTGTCACTGAAAACAGGCGATTGCTCCAGGGATTGCAAATGTGCGCGTTTCAGTTCAGCCACCTGAACAACAACTTTTACACAAATGCACTCTTCACCTTTCGTCCGTTTGACGAGTCTCTTCAACCAGCGGAAAAACAACGCCTTATCGTCAATTTTGAGTACGGCCTTCAGGAATTGTATCCAGTCAGAAGCCATGTCAATCGAACCACCGAAATCCTTGTGCAGGATTCAATCAATGACCTAAGGCTGATCTCCGCCGATGGCAAAATCCAGTGGAAGCTTCCGATCGGTGACAAGATCGTTGGCGAGGTTGCGCAGATTGACTTTTACAACAACGGGAAACTTCAATACTTCTTTGCGACACGGAACAGATTGCACGTTATCGATCGCTTGGGGAACTACGTCGAATCATACCCAAAAGACCTTGTTGATGTCGAGATAGAACAGACCTCTGTTGTTGACTACGACAATAGTAAGAATTACCGGTTCCTGGTCGCAGATAACAAAGGACGTATATGGATGTTTGACAAACACGGCAGGAATCTGGAGGGATGGCAACCGAAAGATGCGGGAGGGCGTCTTGCCATGTCGCCCCGTCACCACCGAATTAAGGGCCGGGATTTTATCGTCGCAATCCGGGCTGATGGAAAGGTGGTGATCAGCAACCGCCGTGGTGAGACGCTAAAGGGTTTCCCTCTTGATATCAACGCAAGGCCTATCGGCGATTATTTCCTCGAGATCGGTTCAACGCTTGCTGAGTCAAACTTTATTCTGGTTTCTGACGACGGGTACCGGATCCGCTTTAACACAGACGGAGAGGTGGTTGCTCGCGAGGCGTTGGTAAAAACCTCTGCACTAGCCGAATTTTCCCTGATCCGGGAAAAATCGGCAAAGTCTTACCTCATTCTGCAGCAGGATGGAAGGCAGCTTCACATTTTCGATGACAACGGAAAAAGGCTGTTGTCGAACCCCACTATTCACGTTTCCTCCGATGATGTGCAGTATTTGGACTTTGGAGCTGGTAAGCGGTTTATTCTGATTTCTGATAAAAGACAACGGTTCTGCTACGTATATGATGGACAGGGACAACTCCTAACGCTGCCTCCACACGAGGGCCATGCGGTAGACGTTCGCCCCGACGATTCCGACCGATTTCAGGTGTATTTCATAAATGGTAAAACACTGACAATCCGGTCGTTATAGAAAAAAGCGGTTACCTTTCATTAGCATGCGTATCAACCTAAACCAAAAACACCTGATCCAATGAAACTTAGTATGCGCATTGTCCTGATATGTTTGGCTTTTTTCATTGTTTTTGATGCGGCCGCACAGATTGGTATCCACTTTGGAGCGACAACAGCGGTGAATGCAACGTTTGTCCTCGACGAAGGTCTGTCCAAGGATCCGCGTTACAACTCGGAAATGACCTACAAGTTTGCTCCGATTGGATTCAACTTCGGTATTGACCTGGGTAGAAAGTTTGGGCTTTCACTTGAATCGATCCTTTCCAAGCAGGGCCAGATCTATAAGATCATTGACGCCGCCGAAACGATAAAGGGCGAACGTAAAATTGACCTCAGTTACCTTCAGCTGCCGATGTTGATGAAATTTATGAGCGGTGGAAGTGGTGGAGCGCGGGCGAATTTCAATCTTGGACCTCAGCTGTCCATCCTTCGCGCGGCAACGGAATCAATACAGGCTCAAGCAGGAACGTTTAATATGCCTGAAGGAGTAACCCAAGAGGCAATCCTGGCTGAATTTCCCAACGCCACGTTTAGTCAGGATGGCTCTACGTATACGCTACCATCTGATCTGCCGTCCAAGGATTTGCTGACAAAGAAAGCCGACCAATTTAAGAGTACAGAGTTCGCGATTGCAGGCTCGTTTGGATTGGATATTGATCTGTCAAAACACTTATACCTTACGTCGCAAATTCGGGCTACGTATAGTCTCACCGATATGCGAAACGGCGACGTGATTGAACAACTCAAACAGGGAGGTAACATCTTTTCCAACCGCGCTAACCTGGTCGTAGGTATCCAACTTGGATTGCACTATATGCTTGGATCAACGCGATCCTTCAAATACAGAGAAGGAGAATAGGTGGAATCACAGTATTCTATAAAGTCCCGGGTAGGATGCCCGGGACTTTTTATTTGCCCGACAGAAAGTCCACTATCGCTTGATAAATTTGATCGAGCTCTGCATCGCTGATCACATAAGGAGGAAGAACGTAGACCACGTTGCCAAGCGGACGGAGTAATATGTTGCGTTCGAGGAAATATTCATAGATTTTCTTGCGTACAGGATTGGCATATTGCGTTGACTCTTCGGTCTCCAATTCGATTGCCAGCACGGTGCCGAGGCTTCTGGCTCGTCTAACTCCTGAATGACCGTTCAACGAAAGGACAAACTTCGCGTGTTTCCGCGAAATGCGCTCGATATTTTCTTTACAGGAAGGCTGGGTCAACAATCGAAAGCTCGCATTGGCGGCGGCACAGGCCAAAGGATTGGCTGTGTAAGAATGTCCGTGCAAGAACGTTTTGGATAACTCGTCAGATCTAAATGCGGATGCGACTTCGTCTGAACACGATGTTGCGCCAAGAGGAAGGGTGCCCCCGGTGAGCCCCTTGGATAATGCGATAATGTCCGGCTTTTCGGAAAGGTAGTCGCAGGCGAACATCTTGCCGGTACGTCCGAATCCGGTGAGCACTTCATCTGCAATACATAGTACATTGTGTCGATGTGCAAGGGCGATCATGCGATCAAGCACGGCCGGTTTGTAAATCCTCATCCCGGCAGCGCCTTGAAGAAGAGGTTCAAAAATGAAAGCGCCAACGCCTCCTCCGCGCAAAAGATCGTCAAGCGCCTGCACTGATTTTTCTTCCTCGCCCTCTTCTGGGAAAGGAATGAAATCAGTTGGAAAAAGATAACGTGAGAATGGATCGGTGAATAGGCCTCTTGCCCCGGCTGACATGGATCCAAACGTGTCGCCGTGGT
>CAZIAG010000478.1:0-3408 GCA_964537375.1 uncultured Roseivirgaceae bacterium | reverse complement strand
GGGTAAATTGAGCGCGATTTGAGCCTGCCATAGCCGCTGAACGTTTAACTCCTAATGTTCACAGGTTCCCGCCGTCAACGAGAAACCCAGAACTTCAGATTGCGCTTCGAAAACCCTAACTTTGCGGATTCATTGTTGACGAGCCGCCGGGAAATGAAGAAAGTCGCTTTTTATACGCTTGGATGTAAACTGAACTACTCAGAAACCTCCACCATTTCCCGAATGTTCGAGCAAAAGGGCTACCGGAAGGTCGACTTTACCGACAAGCCGGACATCTTCATCATCAACACCTGCTCGGTCACCGAAAACGCGGACAAGAAATGCCACAAGGTCGTCAGGGAAGCCCGTGCCATTTCCCCCCACGCGTACGTAGCGATCATCGGATGCTATGCTCAACTCAAGCCGAAAGCGATCGCCGAGATTCCTGGCGTAGACGCCGTGTTGGGCGCCGCCGAGAAATTCCGGCTCGTCGAGTTGCTGGACGGATTTGTGAGACCACCCCAGACAAAAGTGATCGCCTCTGACATCGCTGAGGCGTCGAGCTTCAATAGTTCCTATTCCCTGCACGACCGGACCCGGACGTTTCTTAAGGTCCAGGACGGGTGCGATTATTCGTGTTCGTTCTGCACCATTCCGCTGGCCCGCGGTGAAAGCCGGAGCGACAGCATCGAAAATGTCGTGAGGGCCGCCACGTCAATCGCGGAGTCCGACGTAAGGGAGATCGTGCTTACCGGGGTCAACACCGGTGACTTCGGATTGCAGGGCGGCAAACGTGTCGCGCGTTTTATTGACCTGATCCGGGCGCTGGATGAAGTCGACGGTATCGATCGTTTTCGCATCTCATCCATCGAGCCAAACCTGCTCACCGACGAGATCATCGACTTCGTGTCCACCTCCCGGAAGTTCGTCCCGCATTTTCATGTTCCACTTCAATCAGGATGCAATAAAATACTGAAACTCATGCGTCGCCGCTATCTCCGTGAACTCTACGCTGAGCGGGTGGCGAACATCAAATCCGCCATGCCCCACGCCTGCATCGGGGTGGATGTAATCGTTGGATTCCCGGGCGAAACCGACGAAGACTTCCTGGAGACCTACCGGTTCATCAACGAATTGCCCGTCTCCTACCTCCACGTATTCACCTATTCGGAGCGGGAGAACACTCCGGCCGCCACCATGCCCGACGTTGTCCCGGTCTCCACGCGTGCTGACCGTTCCAAAATGCTCCACATCCTCTCAGACAAGAAACGCCGCAAATTCTACGAAGAGCAGATCGGATCCGTTAGCAAGGTGTTGTTCGAAAACGACATTGAGGAGGGCATGATGCACGGCTTCACGGACAATTACGTAAGGGTGCGTGCAAAGTACGACCCCTTACTCATCAACGACATCAGGAAAGTCCGGCTCACGAGCATCAACCATAACATGACCGTCGAGGTTGAAGAAGTGGAGCAAGAGGTGTTGCAACATTGATCCGGGTGCCAGACCAGGCCTTTTTACGAATAATTGGCATTATTCCTTCCACGACCCCGCGACAAAGCATACGCTTAATTTTATTTTAACCTGAGGTAATATTTTAGTGCGGGTTAATCGTACACCAGCTGAGTAACTACATTAACAAATCCTGCTGAATATACTGATCCTCAGAAACTTGATATGCCTGTGGCAAACAGCTTTGTCCACCACAAATGGATACCCACTTTCGGGTAAGGAACGACGACGTATTGCAGGTTTTCGCCGACCAAACGCTCAAAATAGCAGGCAAACGGCTATTGACCTTACGCCATCAGGACGCGCACGGAATTTACCCTGAAATGGCCTCCCCAGCCGCTTACCTTTATGCCGCTATTAAACCTAAACCTGACCAAATGAACAAAAAGCTACTTCTTCTCGCCGTCATCTTTGTCGCAGCCATCTTGACTTCATGCGCATCCGCCTATCAGTGCCCGACCTACAGCAAGCACGTTGAAGCTGAGGAAGTAAACTCCTAAGGCAGAAGGCCCAGATACCCAAGCCCTGGATGCAAGGATGCAATCCCAAGGGCCAGGCCTCGAACTCCAAGGCCAGGGGAATGGAACAATGAACGTTAAAATGTTTGGCGCGGAGCCACAGCAAATAGACAATCCCTTTGGGCGTTCGCGCTCGTCAATCCATGATCTGTCCGTCGCGGATCTCAAGGCGACGATCCGCCATCTGTGAGAGTTCGGGGTTGTGGGTGACGATAATGAACGTCTGGTTGAGTTGTTTTCTCAGGTCGAAGAATAATTTGTGCAATTCGACGGCATTCCTGGAATCCAGGTTTCCACTGGGTTCGTCAGCCAACACCAGCTCGGGTGAATTGATCAATGCGCGCGCAACTGCGGTCCTCTGCTGTTCTCCACCGGAAAGCTGTGAGGGTTTGTGATCACGTCGATCGCCCAGGCCAAGCATCTCCAGCAACTCCCCTGCCCTGCGTCGTACCTCCCCTTCATCACGCTTTCCAATGAGGCCGGGAATGATCACGTTTTCAAACGCGGTAAACTCTGGCAGCAGGTTGTGAAACTGGAACACGAATCCAACCGATCGGTTCCGGAACTGCGCAAGACTGGACGCCGATTGGGAGAAAACATCCTTTCCGTACATGTACACCTTTCCCTGGTCGGGATTGTCAAGCGTTCCAAGAATGTGCAGCAACGTACTCTTGCCGGCACCGGACGCCCCGACGATGGCAACAATCTCCCCTTTGTTGACTTCAAGGTCAATGTTCTTAAGAACGCGCAGTTGACCGTAACTCTTCTGTATGCCCTGCGCCTTCAACATTGGTGAACCGTTTTGCATCCGGGCAAGGTAAGAGAACACGTGTCAAAAACAAAAGAGGAACCCGGAACCAGAAACCAGGAACCCGGAACCAGGAACCCGGAACCAGGAACCCGGAACTATAGGAACCCGGAACCCGGAACAAAACTATGGAACCCGGAACAAGAAACCCGGAACCAGCTAACGAAACTTTCATAAAACCCCAAAAACCACTAGTTTGCCGCCACTTTTTACGCAAACACACTAAACCCACATTCACCATGAACATCCATGAATACCAGGGCAAAGAGATTCTTAAAAAGTACGGCGTGGCCGTGCAGCGGGGCATCGTCGCCGACACGCCCGACGCAGCGGTCCAGGCCGCCAAGGAACTCCAGGCCGAAACCGGGACGAAATGGTTCGTGGTGAAATCCCAGATTCACGCCGGCGGACGCGGTAAAGGCACGATCAAAGAAACCGGATCCCGGGGCGTTGTGCTCGCTAAGAGCGGCGCCGAAGTACCCGAAAAGGTCAAAGGTATTCTTGGTGGAACGCTCGTCACGCATCAGACTGGTCCCGAGGGAAAGAAAGTAAACAAGGTCCTGATCGCCGAAGACGTCTACTACCCCGGTG
>CAZIAG010000477.1:0-3416 GCA_964537375.1 uncultured Roseivirgaceae bacterium | reverse complement strand
TGGCCATGTGACGATTGACGACTGGGCCATAATCGGTGGCGCAAGCGCGCTACACCAGTTTGTCAAGGTGGGCGCACATGTAATGGTATCCGGCGGTTCCCTTGTTCGAAAGGACATTCCCCCGTTCACCAAAGCCGCCCGGGAACCCCTGACCTATGCGGGAATCAACTCCATCGGCCTGCGCCGACGCGGATTCTCACCTGAAAAAATTTCTGAAATCCAGGAGATCTATCGATACATTTTCCTGAAGGGAATGAACAACTCCAAGGCGGTGGAAGTGGTCGAACGGGAAATCTCCGAGAGCGTTGAACGGAACTACATTCTTGATTTTATCAAAGAATCCGAACGCGGCATCATGAAAGGATACGGAGCCGCCGATTGATACGGCTGCCAGCTTCAGTCAACCTATGCCTGATCAAAACACCACGGAAGGATTTGTAACATCCAACGACGACACCGTGACGCATAAAGTAGCCGTCGAGGTGACTGGGCTTGGAAAACGTTTTGGCCGGGAATGGATCTTTCGGGATATGACGCTAACGTTCAATCCCGGCAAAACCTACGCGATCACCGGGCCTAACGGTTCCGGTAAATCAACGTTGCTACAAATCCTTTGGGGACAACTCCCACCCTCATCAGGAACGATTCGGTACGACACCGCGACAAACCGAATATCGGCCGACGACATCGCTGCTCACGTTGCTATCGCAACGCCCTACATGGACCTTATCGACGAGTTCACCCTGATGGAACAACTCAGATTCCATTTCCGCCTTCGTAGCATTCGTAATGACCTCTCGTTAAACGAACTTGTCGAAATACTCTACCTGGAAAACGCGTCGGACAAGTTTATCAGCAACTTCTCCTCCGGGATGAAGCAGCGCCTGAAGCTCGGCCTGGCCATGTACACCAACGCATCCCTCGTTTTTCTCGATGAGCCGGGAACAAACCTCGACCAGAGGGCTTTCGAATGGTATCAGCGGGAAATGAACAAGATACGGGGCCGTTGCACCCTTTTCATTGCGAGCAACAATGCCGCAGAGTTCCCGTCCGATGCGGAAAACATCGCGATAACCGACTATAAAAGGGCCCGCTAACGGGCCCCGATTCCGCTTCGCTACTTCGGGGTACCCCGACTCCGATTTCACCTTATCTTGACGTCAGCCGCCAAATCTACTTCGTCAATCTGTAATCTATATTCTCTAATCCCCTGGTTCGAAGGACAACATTCATTTGATCGCGAGAGTTTTTGTCGTTGAAGGAACAGCGGACCATGAACGCACGAGTGCCGTGTTCCAATCGCAGGGATTGGCGATTGAAGATTAAAGATTTTGGAAGTAGATTTTTTGATGAGATGCCTCCAATGGTTGGGGTCGACCTCCGCGATCAGATCTACTTCCTCAATCTCTAATCTGTATTCTCTAATCTAGGTAGTCAGCGCCATGCAGGACCTCAAAAAAGAGCGTGAACGGAATACCTTACTAAATTCTGCTCTCTTCATCAGGTTGCCATGCTTAATAGATTGTATCGTCACACGCTTTTACAGAAATAGTCTATTCCTATTATTTTTCACGGTTTACCCTGAGCAAGGACTGTGCGGCTGCGAGCAGGGAGCGAAGGGCCTGATCGGCTCTAAATCGCTACAACCCAGTATCCACAGGAGACTACTCTTAATTGCCGGGACACCCCATACTTTCGGTGTACTCCTATCTTAGTTCGGACACAACCATTCCATTTGAAGTCCGTGCAAATAGTCCGGGCGCAGAGATCGACACACGTTCTTCACCCTGTAGTCTTCACATAATAAATAACACGGTTTACCCTGAGCAAGGCAGTGCGGCGGTTCTCCTTCAGAGGAAAAACGCCGGAAGGCGTAGAGGCTGCGAGCGGCGAGCGACGTCTCCCTTGTAAGCGGATTCAGGGGCGCCTGATTATATCTGGTCGTTACAGGCATTATCCGCAGGAGATTCATCTTATCACCTGCTCGACTCTCCGCACTTTCAGATGAAGTGAATCAAGGTTAAAAACACTCTCCTCTTGGAGTCGCATGCTGTTCGAATGGCGCCACCCTGGCCTCGAAACCTGGGCCTTGGGCGTGAAATCCGGGCCTTTCCGTCGAATTTGAGACTCGGAGCTTGTCTTGTCTGTGGGACCGTCAACATAGCCGCTTCACCCGGTGGCATCAAAATTTTGGTCGCTCTTTCGCCCTCAAGGCAACACCGTGGCCGCGGGTACGTTGGGTTACCTGGGCAGGTCCTAAACCCATAAAGTTATGACAGCGTGTAGTCGTTGTCCGGAGAATTGCTATTTTTACTGTCTGTTAATAGAAAAGAATGAAATTTTTGAGTAGACTTCTCTCCCTGGTCGTCCTTGCGGGCCTTATCGGATTTTACGCGGGATGCGATGGGAATGATCCTGAAAAAAGCCCCGAACAGCAGCAGTTGGAAAAAATCACGAGTTCATGGGCTCTCCAAAGTGCCAACTCCGGCACGGACCGTACGCAGGATTTTGACGGCCTGGTACTCACGGTAAGCGGCTCATTCGTCAACGAAGGGGGAACCTATAATTACAGTTTCACCGGTACGCGACCGAATCCCAGCCCCTGGAAGGAAAATGGAACCTGGAAATTTGGCGCGAACCCTACGTCCGAGATCATCCGCGATCCGGGCAGCCCCGTTGAACTTGCCATGACCTATTCGGTGTCGGAGACCAGCCTGACTATCGACTTCGTAATCCCATCGGGTTATGAGTGTTGCCCGGGTTCGGGTCGTGTAAGCTCCGTGGAAGGCAGCTGGACCTTCGTATTCACCAAGCAATAGGGCCTGCCGTCAAATAGATACCACCATGGCCTCCTCACGGGGGCCTTTCTTTTTCCGGCAAAGTCCTCCAGTCCAACCGAGCCGGCGTATGGCGTTAACGAGATGGGAGCATAGTCGGATCATGGGCCTTAGTATCGGCTTAGTATTCCCCCGAAGATGTTGTCGCATTTTGGTCGTGATGGTGTAATTGCGACAGTGGGTTTGATGGCTTCGGACTGCAAGTCGGCTGGTGATATTAAACGGTCAGGACACGCGTTGGGATTCAGCCCCTGGCCTTAAAATTTGGCCCCCAACTACGCTTCGCTACATCGGGGCAGCCTGGGCCCTGGTATCCTTGGGTCTTGGGCCTTGGTACCCCAGGGCCCTGGGCTTTGAAATTTGGCCTTGTTCCTTGACTCGGCGGAGGGGGACTGTCACCCGGTTATACGGCATTCAGGCCTCGCAGGTTGTGAAACAACGTCAAAAATCAGCGCCAAAGTAGGAAGTCTCGAGTGTTTCTCGAGCTTTTCTCGAGAGTTTCTCGAGAGTTTCTCGAGCGATACTCGAGCGATATTCGAGCGATATTCGAGCGATACTCGAGCGATACTCGAGACTTAT
>CAZIAG010000476.1:0-3450 GCA_964537375.1 uncultured Roseivirgaceae bacterium | reverse complement strand
GCAAACAATAAGGCGAAGGAAACGACAAGTATCCGCATCGGTGATGTCTTTCGGAAAATTCCGCCAATCAGCAAACGCATTACACCCATTCCTGCAACGTAGAGGGAGAGCGCAAAAAGGGCATTGGAGCGATCGATCGACAACTCACTGATCAGGAACGTCGTCGTCCAGTTGTTGACAATCCCTTCAAAACTGCTTTGGCAAAAAAGGAAAAAGCCAATGAGAAGTAAGATTGGCTCTCTTAGTAACGACGTCAGCTGGCTTGAGCCAATCCCTTTCGATTGCTTAGGTACCGGGAAACGACTTATGAGGAAAACCACGCCAACGATAAGCGTAAAAAAGCCAACGCCGGAAACCATATACTCAAATGGTGTTTCCTTAAAAATGCCAAGAATGGCAGGCATTCCGAGTGCTCCGATCGCATAAAAGACGCCGACAAGACTGATGTCAGCGCTCTTTTCTACGGAAATATCCGCCACCGCCGCATTTGCCGCCCCATTGACCACACCACCTCCGAGACCAAAAACGAAAACGGCCACATTCAACACAGTCCAGGTCTCCGCCCACGCCATGCCCTGAAATCCGCCAAAAATTAAAATGGAAGAGACGACTAGAACGATTTTGTAGCCGTAGCGATCAGCAACCGGTCCAAACAATAATGACCCTGCCAGCACGCCAAAGGGAAGCATCGAGAAAACAGCACCCGATTCCAACTCACTGAGTTGAAACTTGTCTTGAAGTCCAGGGGCAACCGAACCCAGCGTGATAAACGTCACGCCAAAGACAAGCATTCCGAGGCAGGCCGAGAGAAAAACGAATCGGGTTCTTCGCATAGTCAATCAGGTTGAATACTTCGCAATGCCAGGTAGCCTGCTCCATAAAGCGCCGCCTTTCCACCCAGGGCAGACGGTTCGAAGCGAACCGATTGAATGCTGATCGGTTGTGCCCATTTACTCGCTTCTTTATAAATCGCCGGGATAAACCGGGTGGCAGGACCAAAAATTCCACCGCCAAAAATAATCTTCTCCGGGTTAAAAATGCTGACGAAGTTTGCTGCGGCCATTCCCCAGAATTCAACACAACCTCCGATGACGGCGTTCGCCAGTTCATCCTTCTCGTCATACGCCTTAAACACATCGCGAGCGGTTAGTCGTTGCTTGCGTTCCCGGAGCGAACCTTGGTAGTCGTCGCGCTCATTTAACATCTCACTGGCATATCGTGCAATACCTTCCCCCGAAGCGTAATATTCGAAACACCCGCAAGGCGTATATTTTTTTTCAAAGGGTTTCATCAGCGCCATCCACCCAACCGCTCCGGCAATGTCTTCCGCGCCGCGAATTATTTGGCCATCCACCAGGATACCTGCGCCAATCCCGGTGCCCACAGCAATAAAAATTGCATTGCGGCATCCGCGCGCATTGCCTTGCCACTGTTCACCAAGCATGCTGCATGCGCGATCGCTATCCATGCGCACCTTCAATCCGGGATTAGCTCGTTGAATTATTTCCACCAGGGGGTAGTCATCCCATCCACGAATATTTGGCGCCCACACCGTTCCGGTCTTTTGTCGACTGATGCCCGGGATCGAAATGCCAATGGTTGCTATATCGTCTTGCCTGGAAACGCAACGTTCGATTTGATCCAATATAAATTTACCCACGTCATCACCCGACCGCCCCTCGAGCGTGACGGCATGATCCCATTGAATCTTTCCATCCGTGGAAAAAATCGCCATCCCCAGTTTAGTGCCGCCGAGATCGAGTGCAAGGATAGACATGCGTACTGGTATCGTTCGTCGCTTCGTGAAATTCGGATCACCTCTCCGCCATGACTCTTTCGCCTTTAACCCAAACTGTTCACAACATGATGGTGAGGCGCGTGCAATGTAATTAATTAATCCAAGAACGATCTGCCGCGGTAGACTTTCGTCAACAAAAAAGTTGCGTGCAACAAAGCACACGCTACTTACCCATAACGTCAGAAATTTTTCCCTTCGTATGGCCGTGTTTTGCAACGAGTTCAACGGCGACTTTTCTCAAGGGTGCATGGAAACGGCAAAGCACCGTGTGCAAGACACGCACAATAAAATTGGTCGGCAGGAAACGGAGAATATAGTACAACGCGACGTTAATTTTGCCGGGAATAATCCTCCTGCGACATTTGAACATCCCATCTACCGCAGCACGCGCAACCTGTCGCGGGGACAACCGTCCCGACCGTGCGATCCATCCCAATTGGTTGATGCGCGCCGAGGACTCGGGAAATGAATCGACTCCTGCCGGGCAAAGTGCACTGACATGTATATTGCATGCGCGCAATTCCTGGTGCAAACCGCGGGAAAATTGTGTAATAAAGCTCTTGCTCGCCGCGTAAACGCTCTTGAACGGAACGGGAAAGAAACCGGCAAAGCTACTACTAAAAAGTACCCACGCTTCCTTCTGGCGTTTAAGCATGGGTAAGAAAGCACGAGTTATCAGCGCCGGCGCGAAGACGTTTACATTCAGAAGTTGTTGATAAAAATCCAGGTCGTAGTCTTCGAAATGTCCCTGGTAACCGACTCCCGCATTGTTGATTAGAATGCTTATCTCGAAACCGTTTTCCTCGCACCACGCAAGCAGCCTCTGCGGCGATCGCGGTGCACAAAGGTCGATCTCCAAAAAGGGAACACGAACTCCAAAGCGTTGCTGTATACGTGCGGCCGTTTCCGGCAAACCATCATCAGGCAACGCGACGAGGGCCACATGGATTCCATAGGAAGCGCATCGCTCGGCTATTGCCTTCCCAATACCCTTCGAAGCTCCAGTAATCAATGCGTACCGATCCGTCCATGTCATCTTGCCTCAAGCTGTAAAATTGTTTTGCCAAGTCCGACCCGAAGCGGGGTAATTCGATAGGCCAATTCCGCAACCGCTTTTTCAGACGACAGTGGCCAATGAAATAAATATTTCCTTACCCACTCCGGAGTTATCATCGGGCGAATATTGAGCAATCTGGCTTTCCACAACTCAGTTTGGGCATAAGCGAGCATCAAAGGAAGAGGCAGGTAAAAAAACTTTCGCTCAACGCCGCTCACATCGCGCAAAAGATGAAAAAACTCATCATAACATGCATTCTCGCCTCCAAGTATGTATCGACGGCCTGCCTGCCCGTTCCGCATCGCGGCTATGTGTCCGTCGACAACGTCGTCGATAAAGACGTAGTTGCCAATCCCTTTGCCATCACCCGGGATAAATCGCCATCGACCTTTGAGGTACAGACGAACTAGCCGGGAAACAGCATTGCTTTCCGTATCGGCGCCGGGCCCGTACACACGACTGGGGTTAACGATGACAATGGGTAGCCCATGCATTTCTGCGAACTCGCGGCAGAGCTCCTCGGCTTTCCATTTCGTAAACTCATAGGCGTTAAAAAAAGGTTGCTTCCTGGGCGTATCCTCGCAAACCGGCGTGT
>CAZIAG010000475.1:0-3453 GCA_964537375.1 uncultured Roseivirgaceae bacterium | reverse complement strand
TGTACAAATCCAGTTCGATTGGACGGCCCGTGAGTTGAGGTACACGGTCCCGATGGTACCCGTTGATCTCGCGAGGTGTATTCGCAAGGCCGTTGAAATCAAACAGTATCTCCTCCTGAGACACGCGGTCCAACGGAATGGCCACCGGCTTTTTCATTTCAAAATCGATAAGAAAAAAGAACGGCACAGCGTGACTTGCCCAATCGTCAACCTGACGGACAAAGTCGTTCAATGCTATCGGATCGTGTCCCATCATTCCGGTATCAACCGATCGGTCTCAATCGACGCATGCCTACGGAATATTCATGTACTTGTGGGTCTGAAGCGATATTTTCCATTTGGGATGAGCTTTCACGTAATCGATGATAAGAGGGAGCATTTCCCGTTCTTTAGACCACTCGGGCTGCAGGAACAAGGCGCAGGACTTTGGCACCCGAGCAGCAAACGATTCTGCCCAGTCAAAATCGCTCCTATTATATACAATCACCTTCAACTCGTCGGCTCCGTCGATAGCGGACGGATGTGGTGCTTTGAATTTCTTCGGTGAAAAACAAACCCAGTCCCATGCACCAGTCAATGGATATACACCTGAAGTCTCGATGTGTGTTCGCAATCCGGTCTCCCTCAACGCCGCAGTCAGCGGTCCAAGATCGTACATCAGCGGCTCTCCACCCGTGATGACGACGAGCTCACTGCCACTGGATTTCGCGCGACTGACGAGCGATTCGATCGAAACCCGCGGATGCACCGAAGCGTCCCAGGATTCCTTTACATCACACCAGACGCAACCGACGTCACAACCTGCGAGCCGTATAAAGTAAGCGGCATTACCCTGGTACGCACCTTCTCCCTGGATGGTGTAAAACGCTTCCATCAACGGAATATCAGTGGACGATATGCGTTCGGCTAATTTCAAGACACTGCACTTTAGCTCAGCAACCCCAGCAATGCAGGAATAATTCAGGGATTGCGCAATTCTGTTGCCTTGAGGGTATTCAGCAGCAACGACGCGATGGTCATCGGGCCAACGCCACCCGGAACAGGCGTGATATAGGACGCCTTCTTTGAAACACCTTCGAAGTCGACGTCTCCGCGAATAGCCCAACCGCGCGGATATTCGGGTCCTTCGACCCGGGTAGTTCCGATATCAACAACCACGGCACCATCTTTCACCATATCGGCGGTAATGAGACCCGGTTTCCCTACGGCAACCAAAAGAATGTCAGCAGCACGAGTAAAGTCCGCAATGCCCTGAGTGTATTTGTGGCATATCGTTACGGTCGCCCGTCCATGTTCCGCCAGCATCATACTCAAGGGCGCTCCCGCTATCCGGCTTGCGCCCACTACCACGGCATGTTTGCCTTCGGTCTCAATATTATATCGCCGAAGGAGTTCCATGACGCCAAAGGGAGTTGCCGGCATCAAGAGAGGGGATTTGGATATAATGCTACCGAAATTGTGATTGGTGAAGCCATCGACGTCCTTATCCGATCGAATTTTCTCCGTTATGCGTTCAACGGAGATGTGTGGAGGAAGAGGCAATTGCACAATAAAGCCATCGACATCGTCATCGTTGTTGACGTGATCGATGTGTTTCATGAGGCGATCTTCACTGATCGTGTCGGCGAAACGCATCATCGTATAATGGAAGCCCACTGCCTTACAAGCTTTCACCTTATTGTCGACGTAGGTCTGACTGGCTCCGTCGTCGCCGACAAGGATGATCGCCAGGTGAGGAATCTTTTTGTTCTGCTGTCGCCGCTCGGCGACCTTTTGCGCGATCTCCGCCTTTATGTCGGATGAGATCTTCTTTCCGTCGATGAGCGTGTAGGTGTTTGCTTCAATCATTGCGAGAATTATTCAATCTTGAGGACAGCCATAAAAGCCTCCTGCGGTACTTCAACGGTGCCAATCTGCCTCATCCGCCTTTTACCCTTCTTTTGTTTTTCCAGCAGCTTGCGTTTCCGGGAAATATCACCACCATAACATTTGGCAAGAACGTTCTTGCGCATAGCGCTGATGGTTTCCCTTGCAACAATCTTCTGGCCGATAGCAGCCTGGATGGCCACTTCAAACATATGACGAGGAATAAGCTCCTTGAGTTTTTCGCAAAGTTTTCTGCCCCACTCCTGGGCCTTGCCCCGATGTACAATCGCGCTGAGCGCATCGACCCGGTCGCCGTTCAACATCACGTCGAGCTTAACCATATCAGACTCCCGGTAACCGATGAGATGATAGTCGAGAGAGGCGTATCCGCGTGATATCGTTTTCAGTTTGTCGAAAAAGTCGAAGACAATTTCCGCCAGGGGCATTTCAAAACTGAGTTCTACCCTGTCGGTAGTCAGGTAAGTCTGGTTTTTTATCAAACCACGCTTCTCCATACACAGCTTCATGATCGGACCGATGAACTCCGACTTGGTAATGATCTGCGCCAGTATGAACGGTTCTTCAATGTGGTCGGTCTTCGTCACGTCGGGCATTTCAGAAGGAGCATTTATATCGATAACCCTTCCATCGGTGAGGTAAGCCTTGAATTGAACCGACGGTACGGTGGTAATAACCGTCATGTCGAACTCCCGTTCAAGTCTTTCCTGAACGATCTCCATGTGCAGCATGCCGAGGAATCCGCACCGGAATCCAAAACCGAGGGCCGCAGACGTTTCAGGCTCCCACACCAGGGAAGCGTCGTTCAGCTGAAGCTTCTCCATCGACGCGCGCAACTCTTCAAACTCCGAAGTCTCAACAGGGTAGATCCCGGCAAAGACCATGGGTTTGACGTTCTCGAATCCCTTGATGGCGGCGCCCGGCCGGTTGGGATGCGTGATCGTGTCACCCACCTTCACTTCGCGGGCGACTTTTATACCGGAAATGAGGTATCCCACGTTTCCCGCCGTTATTTCGTTTCGGGGTTGCTTTTCCAATTTCAGCACACCGATCTCTTCCGCAAAATATTCCTGACCGGTACCGATAAACTTCACCCGGTCACCCTTCCTGATAGCGCCGTTAAAAACCCTGAAATAAACTTCAATGCCCCGGAAAGAATTGAATACCGAGTCAAAGATCATGGCCTGGAGCGGCGCGGAGTGGTCGCCCTTGGGAGGTTTGATCCTCTCCACGACGGCACGGAGAATTTCCTCGATCCCGACACCCTCTTTTGCACTTGCCCGGATCACGTCTTCCCGCTTGCAACCGATCAGGTCAACGATCTCATCGGCAACCTCCTCCGGCATGGCGTGCGGCAGGTCGATCTTATTCATTACGGGGATGATCTCCAGGTCGTGTTCCAGGGCGAGGTAGAGGTTCGAAATGGTTTGCGCCTCGATCCCCTGGCTGGCATCCACCACGAGGAGCGCTCCCTCGCAAGCGGCAATCGACCGGGATACTTCGTAGGAAAAGTCCACGTGGCCGGGTGTGTCGATCAGGTTGAGGACGTACTCCTTCCCGTCGAGCATA
>CAZIAG010000474.1:0-3456 GCA_964537375.1 uncultured Roseivirgaceae bacterium | reverse complement strand
CGGAGTTACCGGGGTTCAGGGCCGCATCGGATTGGATCACGTTGTCGACCAGCGTACCGCTCTGGGTGCGCAATGTTCGCCCCAACGCGCTAACGACCCCTGCAGTAACCGTGTGTTGATACCCGAACGGGTTCCCGATCGCGATAACGAATTGTCCTATCTGCAATTGGGACGCCTCTCCCAACCGCGCAACGGAATATCCGCCTGCGTAAATCTTGAGTATGGCAATGTCGGTGTCGGGATCCTCGCCGATGAGCGTAGCTTCAATCTCGTTTTCATTCAACAACGAAACCATTATTCGTTCGGCCCCATGCACAACGTGGCAGTTCGTAAAAACGAATCCGTCGGAGGAAAACACAAACCCGGAACCCGACCCTGCGAGCCGCGGTTTTCCGTTCAGCATTTTATACACGTCAATTTTGACCACCGCGTTCTTGACCTTGTCGACCGCTTCAGTGATCATTTTCGAAAAAGCATCCATGATGATTGCTGAAAAGTTGGTAAAAGGTATTCGCAAAGATTTCACCAACATGGTTTTCGGACGGTTTTGTCCGAACGCCAAACGCCAAAATGGCGGTGCAGGAAATACAATAAAACGCGCGTTTCCGCGACGTTTTCAACCGGGATTCGAAAAGCTTACCCGAACTTTATCTATTGTCACGAAATGATGAACTTTAAGGTGTGAACAGACTTCTTTTCAGCCTTGTGGTCTTATTGATGGCAGGCTGTTTTCAACTCCCTTCCCCTGACGCAGACGTGGTCCAGTCGCGTGAAATTGCCCTGGATCCAACTATGCTGGATTCGCTTTCCCTTTACGCACCGGTTCGGGTCCGGGAATTTTATAAAAAGGCAAACAACACATTGGTTTGGCTTGATACCAGTGGCGTTCTCCCTCATGGCGATACCCTGATCCGGTTTATTCGACGCGCTGCGTATTACGGACTGACGCCCGCTCATTATCGATCAAGACTTTTGCAAGACCAGAAGCAGGTGCCGGTTAAGGAACTCGACGTCTACCTGACCGACAGTTTTTTTGCGTTGGCTACTCACCTTCATCACGGACGTGTTGATCCCCAAACACTCAACATTGTGGATGTAGATGGGTCTACCGACTCCACCCATATCGGGATTCTGGTTAAAGCTATTCGCGATAACAAAATCCGTCAGGCGTTGGAAAGTTTTGAGCCGGGCCACCGTCCCTATCACGACCTCAAGACAGCCCTCAACCGCCGTTTCCCGGGCGAGGTCGATCCGGACTCATTGAGCGATGAACACCGGCGTGAGCTGTTCGTCGCTCAACTCAACCTGGAACGATGGCGTTGGCAAAAGACCACGATGCCCAGGCGGCGTATTGAAGTAAACGTTCCCTCGTACCTGTTGCGGGTTGTCGAAAACGATTCGGTGATACTCGAGTCGCGCGTGATCGTGGGCAAGAAAGAGACACCGACGCCGGAGTTAAAGAGCGTGATTCGTCAGTTCATCATCTATCCCTACTGGCATGTTCCGCGGAGTATCCTTCGGGAGATTCTGCCAGGCATCCAGGCTGATTCAACGTATATGGACCGACGCAATTACCAGGTGTTGGGTCACGACGGGAAGATCATTGATCATCGGACGCTGGACTGGCAATCGTACACGGCCGAAAATTTCCCCTACATTCTGCGACAGCGGGAGGGCGATGAAAACACCATGGGGGTTTTGAAATTCGTGTTTGCCAACAACTATAACGTCTACCTTCACGACACCAACGCGCGCGGATTGTTTTCCCGTGAACATCGCGCCCTGAGTCATGGCTGTGTTCGTGTTCAACGGGCGGTAGACCTGGCGCGTTACCTGGCCAAAGATGATGATGTTTATGTGGGTCCCGAAGATCTTGATCAGTATCTCCAGGTTAAGGCCAAGATGACGGTCAATGTTGTGAAGCCGATCCCTTTGTGGCTCATCTACTTCACCGCTTCGGTGGAAAACGGGAGCCTCGTATTTTACGAAGACATCTACGAAAAGGACCGCCAGTTGGCGGATGCACTGTACCATTTCGAGTTGCATGTACCGGCCGTTGTTCGCGCGCCCTTGATGTAGAAGGATTGGTCAGCCCAGGTCATAAAGGCATACGCATTTCCATGAGGAGCCGGGTGAACCCAGCTTTTTCGTATGCGGAAATAGCGGGAAGGTTGTTGTGGTAGACTTCGAGCCGCATTTCCTTGAGGCCCTTCGAAACGGCCCATTCTTTGAGCGCTTCCACGATCTTTCCGTTGATGCCTTTACCCCGCCAATCCGGGTGCACGTACATGAAACCCAGGTACGCCTCGTGCGCATGGCGCAAGTAGGGTTTGGCATCCCGGATCCGGGCATAGCCTGATCCAACGATCTGATCGCCCGCCTGGGCCACAACGAGCAGAGCGTCTGGCGAAAGAATAAGTTCTTCGAGGTCGTAATAATGGATGAGGCCTTCTCTCAGCGTCGGATCGTAAGGCCGTTCGGCAGCGATTACACCTTGCTCAAATTCCAGGAGTGTGGGGAGGTCAGCCATGGCAGCGGGGCGTATGGTTGGGGAGGAGATCGTCGCGTTCATAGGACAAAAATAATATTCGATTGTTCGCCGGTATGAACGAAAATAGCGAGCCATAGGGATGCCAGCCCGCGAGGTCAATGATTACTGGAATAGTGGCCATTTTTGGTGTAATCCGGTGAAAATTCCTATTATTGCAGCCCATTTCGGATTCTGTCACGGGGTGTAGCGCAGCCTGGTAGCGCATCACGTTAGGGACGTGGAGGTCGCTGGTTCGAATCCAGTCACCCCGACTTCGCCCGCCATAGCTTTTAGCGACGGCGGGCTTTTCTTTTCATAGCTTCTACCCTCGTGTAGGCAAAATTCCTGCAGGGCTACGTCGGGCAAGCCCCGACTTCGCCCGCCATAGCTTTCCTTGATCGCCATAGCAATAGCGACGGCGATAGCGACGGCGGGCTTCTTCCTATTTTCGCTGTGGCTCGAAGAACAAGGTATGATGTGGTTCGTATATATTTTGCAATGCGCGGACGGCCACCTTTACACGGGTTGCACACACGACCTTGACAATCGGATAAAACGGCATAACGCCGGACATGTTCCTGCTACAAAGCTGAGGTTGCCAGTTGAATTGATTGCATACGTGGCTTTTCACGACAAAAACAAAGCCTTTGAATTTGAGAGATATTTGAAAGGAGGGTCAGGAAGGGCGTTCATAAAAAGGCACCTGATCTAATTCCTTTCAACAAAAAGTCCGGAAGCGAGCAACGCGAGCGCAAGGCTTGAAGATGCTGGACTCCCCCCAACGCTGGATCACCAACGGTAATCCAGTCACCCCGACTTCGCCCGCCATAGCGATAGCGACGGCGGGTTTTTCTTTTCATAGCTTCTACCATCGTGTAGGCAAAATTCCTGCAGGGCTACGTCGGGCAAGCCCCGACTTCGCCCGC
>CAZIAG010000473.1:0-3459 GCA_964537375.1 uncultured Roseivirgaceae bacterium | reverse complement strand
AGATGCGGAGAGGTGCCGGAGTGGTCGAACGGGGCGGTCTCGAAAACCGTTGTACGGGCAACCGTACCGAGGGTTCGAATCCCTCTCTCTCCGCTGATCCCAACACACGCCTCGGCCAAAGCCGAGGCATCATTGTTTCAGAGCTGTTGCCAAGCCGCCTCTTGAGCATTTACAAACTGCGCCCCCCCACAATCGGCAACATCGGAACGGCAAAAAGCTGGCAAACTGGCTTGAGCAACCGCGAAGAAACAAGGATGGAAAGGCACGGAGTGCCGGCGGGTGCTGGGATCAAGCCTCCTCCTGTCAGGGATCACCCCCAGGTAATCCCTCTCTCTCCGCTGATCCCAACACACGCCTCGTTCACTGGACCGGGATTCATTGGGTCTTAATGGATTACCAGGATTAGTTTTACCTGGATGGCCGGGATAGATGGGCAACTCCTGACAGCGTTGCGGGTTCCGGAGTTGCTTTTGTGTAGGACACCGGGACAAGAGTCAGGACCGCATGAATCCGGTTATGCTCCGGAATTCAGCGCCCAAATCAGCGAAGGAACTTCTCGTGGTTTACTCAAACCTGAGCGATTCGATGGGATCCAGTTTGGACGCCTTGTGCGCGGGATAAAAACCGGATATAAGTCCCACACAGATACAAACAATAAGACCTAAAATCATTTCGAACCACGGCAGGACAAATGAGTCGACATCCAGCAAAGCCGCAAGCAGGTTTCCGATCAGGATACCCAGGACAACCCCGACAATTCCTCCAAGCATACAGACGACTATTGCCTCGATAACAAACTGCTGACGGATACGCAGGGGGGTTGCCCCCAGGGCTTTTCGAATGCCTACCTCTCGCGTCCGTTCCGTGACGGACACGAGCATTATGTTCATCAGCGCAATACAGGCGCCCAACAATGTAATGGTACCGATCCCGAACCCGGCGATTTGCAATCCACCGATGATACTATCCAATTCCTCGGCGAGGGTCTCGCTGCGTTCCAGTTCAAAAGAGTTTTCCCGACCGATCCGATCACCGCGAATTCTACGCATCACCCCAGTGGCCTCCCCCATCGCATACTCAAATCGTGCGGGGTCGCTGACGGCAACGGTCAGGCGATACCAAAGCCCGCGGCCCTGCGACATCTGGTTTGCCTTTATGATCGGGATGATCACCATCGTATCATAGTTGTCTTCCGCCAGTTGACCTTTCTCCTTCAGCACCCCGATTATCTTGAAACGGCTCCCCAGGAACGTGATCTCCATACCGACAGGGTTGCCTCCATCGGGAAAAAGCGTTTCATAAACCTTATAGCCAAGGACGGCCACGTGTGTTCCAAATTCTACCTCCAATTGAGAGAACCCACGGCCATATTCCATCTCAAGCCCCTTAATTCCAAAGTACTGGTCATTGGAGCCCAGAATGGTTATGTTGGGATTGGTGGTGTATGAGAGCCTCTTTACTTCCGCAATCGAGGTAAGGTTGGCAGACAGGCTGATCGACGAGGTCACATTATACTCGTTGATAAAGCGAAAAGCCTCATTCATTGTGATCTGCGGATACACTTTTTGAGTGACCCCCTGAGCACTGGCTCCGCGGTACGTCTTGGAGTTTATGTCGAAGGTATTGGCGCCCAGCGTCTGGAGGCTTTCACTCACCGAGTCCTTTATCCCCTCAACTGTGGTAAGCATACCCACCAGGGCAGTAATGCCGATGGCCACGATCAGCGCCGTGAGGACCGAACGCAAAAGGTTCGCTTTGACCGAGCGCAGGCCTTCCCGTATGTTTTCAACCAAATTCATGAAGCGGTCGTATTACGCATAATAGGTAGCAAAGAAGGCTGGTGATGTTACATCGCGGCCCCGAATTTTTATATAAAACCCGATTTCGGGACAAATCGCTGTAAAAAAGTGAGGCCCATTGGGTAAATTTAGGCGAAACATAACTGAAACGTCACGATGAGGAGTGGGTTTTTGATCGTTTTTCTTCTGGTGTGCAAGCTCGCATACGGCAATTACATTTTTATCCCGATGGATGAAAAACAGGCGAATCACCTGAAGGCATACGGCATCGCCTATTGGATACTTCGCAATGAAATGGAGGTCGATTGGTTGCTGAATTATCGCGGTGGCAGCTTTATGTGCCAGCAACATCCGGCCATACAAAACGAACTGATTATTCGGGGAGTAAGCTTCGAAGTGATCTCGGACGCACAGGCGAACCAGATCATCAGCGAAATCGCGAGTCCAGCCGTGAACTATGACATCATGCGACTGGAAAAATACCCCCGGATAGCGGTGTATTCACCGAAGTCGAACCAACCCTGGGACGACGCCGTGACGCTCGTGCTAACCTACGCTGAGATCCCGTATGACGTCATCTTCGACGAGGAGATCATCGCTGGTGCCTTGCCGAAGTACGATTGGCTGCACCTTCACCACGAGGACTTTACCGGTCAGTATGGAAAATTCTACGGCCAGTTTTCGAACATGCCCTGGTATGTGGAACAAGTGAAGGAAGCAGAGGAGATGGCCAGGCGGCTGGGATTTCACAAAGTATCACAACTCAAGCTGGCGGTCGCCAAGAAGATCAAGGAATTTGTAACAGGCGGTGGCTTCTTGTTCGCGATGTGTTCCGCTACCGATAGCTACGATATCGCCCTGGCAGCCGAGGGCGTGGATATCTGTGAACGCATGTTTGATGGTGACCCGGCCGATCCGCAGGCCCAACAAAAACTCGACTACGACAAAACCCTCGCCTTTACCGACTTCAAACTGGTACGCGATCCCTATCGCTACGAGTTTTCCGACATTGACAATGCCCCTATGGAACGCGGTCTGCGGCAGGAAAATGATTACTTCAACATCTTCGAGTTCTCCGCAAAGTGGGACCCCATTCCGACGATGCTCACACAAAACCACATGCGTGTGATCAAAGGATTCTTCGGCCAAACCACCGGCTTCAAAAAACACCTGATCAAAAGCGATGTGGTGATTATGGGTGAAAACCGCGCGATCCGGGAAGCAAAATACATTCACGGCGTACTGGGCAAAGGATTCTGGACTTTTTACGGCGGCCACGATCCCGAAGATTACCAGCACCAGGTCAACGAAGAACCTACTGACCTGAATCAGCATCCCAATTCCGCCGGTTATCGTTTAATTCTCAATAACATCCTTTTCCCAGCTGCGAAAAAGAAGAAGCAAAAGACCTGACCTCCACCGGGAACAGTCCGGGGCCGACAACACTTTCCATTTCTTCAATTTCAGGGCGACTGCATGACCTGATTCGATCGACCGTTGTAATAGCGTATGGCCCTGACGGGCGCGGACAACGATCAAAGGGTATTCGCTATGGAATCGCCAGCCCAAAGAACCGCAGGCAAGGTTTCGCCAACCCTAAACCGCCAGCCGTGAGAAGGCTTTATTTTTTCATCGCGCTCCTTTTAACCAGGCTCTGAAC
>CAZIAG010000472.1:0-3475 GCA_964537375.1 uncultured Roseivirgaceae bacterium | reverse complement strand
CCTACGTGACCAACCTCAACAACGCCGTTGCCGGTACGGACGCAGAGAAACTCAGCATCGAAGAAATCTGTAAGAACGTTTCAAAGTACCCGGTTGCCGTGCGTAATAACGGAGGCGGCCATTACAATCACAGCTTATTCTGGACTATTATGGGTCCAAAAACGGAAGGCCAACCAACGGGGGCTTTGGCCGACGCCATTAACGCCGCTTTTACCAGCTTCGACGAATTCAAATCGAAGTTTGCAGCAGCCGCAGCAGGCCGTTTTGGTTCCGGCTGGGCATGGCTGATCAAGGACAATGGTGGAAAATTGCAAGTGACATCGACGCCTAATCAGGACAACCCATTGATGGATGTTGCCGAAACGAAGGGCACGCCTCTCTTGGGTCTTGATGTATGGGAGCATGCCTACTATCTCAACTATCAGAACAGGAGACCTGACTATATCAATGCCTGGTGGAATGTGGTCAACTGGGACGAGGTGGCCAGGCGTTTTGCCTCCTAACAGACTACACTAAACTTCTGCGGCGGTATCTGGCAACAAGCCGGGATACCGCCTTTCATATTCCACCACCATGCACATCCTGAAAAAAGGTGCGTTGTCCGTTGTTCTGTCGGGACTCTTCGTTTCCTGCCAATCGCCACGCTTTGACCAATCCTTCAGAGAACAAATAAACGCCGAATTATCGTCTACAAACGGCGTGTTTGCCGTCGCGGTGAAGGATTTGACCAGCAACGAGGAACTTCTTATTAATGAACGGGAAGTATTCCACGCAGCCAGCACCATGAAGACACCCGTCATGATCGAGGTCTTTAAGCAGGAACAGGAAGGCAAGTTTTCCCTGACCGACTCGATCACCATCAAAAACGAATTCAAGAGTATTGTCGACGGCACGCCATTCATCCTGGACGTCGCTGATGACAGCGAGCCATCGCTCTACGAGCGCGTGGGTGAGCAAGAGACCCTGTCAACACTCCTGTACCAGATGATCATTTCGAGTTCGAACCTCGCTACAAACATGATTATCGAACGCGTGGATGCGAAGAGAGTAACCGAAACCATGCGCTCGATCGGAGCAACAGACATCCAGGTTTTGAGAGGCGTTGAAGACATCAAGGCATATCAACAGGGTCTCAACAACACCACCACCGCTTACGATCTCATGTTGATCTTCGAAAGGATCGGACGTCTGACGATGGTAAGCCCGGAGGCTTCGGAAAAAATGATCAACATCCTCCTGGACCAACGCTTTAATGAAATCATACCGGCGCGCCTCCCGGAAAACGTTCGCGTAGCCCACAAGACAGGGAACATCACGGGTGTTCGCCATGACTCCGGCATCGTCTTCCTTCCCGACGGACGCAAGTATGTTATTGTCTTACTGTCAAAACAACTCAAAGACGAAAGAGCCGGGATCGAGGCAATGGCACGCGTTTCAGAAATGGTGTATGAACGCATGATGACGGACTAGAAATTAGCGAAGCAGAGTCGCGGTGCAGGAGGCCAGAGCCTTCTGTGTATGCGGTCACCTTGCGACCTCCGCGTCCGTAAAGCAGCATTATCTCCGAATCCAGTTCATCACCCCGGTAATCGGGCACCTGCCTTCCCGGCTACCCGAACACTGCCCCGAACCGTCCCGGCGCCCCAAACCATATCCACACAGATTCGCAACCAGAACCCGCAACCAAATTCCACAGAGTTACCATCCAATCCCCAATCCAGGTGATCATCTATGCAATCCGTTAAGTCCAACCAATCCCGGTTCAGACTAAACCCTCGGGAAATTGTCCTGCACCTCGATTAAAAAAGTATAGGCAACCCTATGTTTAGCAGGATTGCCTATACTTTACCGGAGGATGTTCGGATCTATCCCTCCTCATCGTGGCCGAGGCTGTTGACACTTCGGCCGATTCGTCCGTCACCTAATCCTTCACCTTCATCCTCATCAGTTTCACTGTAGGAAAGAGTGCCCTTCGTCCTTCCCTCCAATTCCTCTTTTTCCTCCAGCGAATTCAAGCTTGTCTTATCTTCGAAACGAGCCCGATCCTTATCATCACCAGGGTTGCGTTCGTTCCGATCCTTATCCTCCCGTTGCGCACTACTGGAAGAAGGTTCCTGCTCATTCCGCCCCGTGCTCCCGCGAGGAGCGGGCTTGCTTTCGTCTTTGACTACCCGCCCGGATGTATCTTGCATACTGTCTTCCATTACCAAATCATTTTTGCGCATTAATTCCTTGCCGTGGAAACGCCTTATAACATAATTATGCCAGCAAATCATTCTTCACAAAGAAAATGTCCGGGCACGCCGGACATTCTTGAAAAGGTTTCGTTTGACTAAAAAGCTTCAGGTTATTGAAGCGGTGCGCTCTCCTTGTTTGTATTTGCATTCGCGTTTGCACGAGCGCTCCGACTCAGACCGCTGGCCTCACCACCCTTTCTTCCAATCTCTGCCATGTGCGCACGATTTTGGCTGACCGTCGCACCTCCCTTTCTGGCGATCTCCCGCTGTCTCTCCGGGTCCATCGAAGCAAAACCGCGATTTGCAGTTCCCCCTCCCGGACTTTTCCTGTCTTGTGCCATAATGATGAATTAAGTAAAACATGAAGTCTTGTCATGCGGTGGGCACAAAATATATGCCCGTATCTGGACAGTTGAGTATCTTCCGGTAGCGGTCCTGAACACCGACATACCGGCTATACCTACGAAAGCGATAGACTTTGCAATCTAATCTCAAATGAAGTGCGTAATAGTAGGCGCAGGCGTCGCAGGATTGATGGCTGCACACACACTCGCGCGTCATAACGTGACCATAGATATCATCGAGGGACGCGCGCGTCTCGGGGGAAGAATTTGTACATTAACCTCGAAGGAATTCTCAATCCCGATCGAACTCGGTGCTGAATTCATTCACGGAACCTCACCAATAACGGAAGGTTTGTTAAACGCAGCGAATGTCGAGTGGAATGAAGTCGACGGCCAGCAGTATGTACTTCGCGAAGGCAAATGGACCAACCAGGAATTTCAGGATGAACATTGGTCAACGCTGCTCGACTCCATGATGGAAATAACAACGGATCTGCCATTTGCAGAATTTCTTCAACACAAGTTCAGTGGAGATTCACACAAGCCGTTACGTATGAGAGCGCGCAGCTTTGTTGAAGGATACAATGCGGCCGACATGAATTTCGCCAGTACACTGGCACTACGTGAAGAGTGGGTACAAGCCAGCAACGGCATCCAAGCCAGGCCGACGGCCGGATACCAGGCAATCATCGACTACCTCGTTCGCTCGTTGTCGCAAGAGAACTGCACGATACATACGAGCCAAACGGTCGACGAAATAAGCTGGGATTCAAAGCACGCAAGCGCCCATACGGCTTCAGGCGAAATGTATCCCAGCGATTGCCTGATCGTCACGGTTCCCATCGGCGTCTTAAGAAAAGGCCTTATCCGATTTCATCCCGAGCAGCCCATTCA
>CAZIAG010000471.1:0-3482 GCA_964537375.1 uncultured Roseivirgaceae bacterium | reverse complement strand
TGTCCTCGGTGTCGCAATGAGAGTCCACCTGCTCTTTGTGCAGTATCTTTTTTGCGCGCTCCTCAATGGCGCGATGTTTCAGAACATTGAAGGCGTGATGCTTCGTAGCGGTGAATAAATAAGCTGAAAAATTGTCGATGCGTTGTAGTCGCTCGCGGTGTATCCAAAGTTTGAGAAATACTTCCTGGACAATTTCTTCCGCCTGGACGGGAGATCGCGTCAGTTTCAGGGAGAATGAGTACACCGTGGACGAGAATAATTGAAACAACTGACGAAAGGCGCGTTCATCACCCGTGGTCACGTGGTTCAATAGCTTCCTCAGATCCTTTGGATTAGGCATCAGGTTCGGTTATCAAGCTAAACTTAACGAAAAGATCATGATTAAGCAACCGGATGAAGCGTATACCGGCTGCCCGTCCGTCAACCCCGATCCCGCTTCGCTAACCGGTAAGGCGTGGATGCCGACCCTCGAGTGTGGACTGTCATCAGTATTCGGTATTTTTGCCCTTCTTCAAAAATGCACATATGACGACTGAAGCGATAGAGATTCCAAAACGACCGGCCAGAAAATTTTTGCCGGAGAATTTTTCAGTAACGGCATGGGATGAGTTGAAACCCTGGTTTGACGATCTCCTCAACCGGGAGATCCGTTCGCGGGAAGATCTCAAGAAATGGTTTCTCGATAGGAGCGAACTGGAATCCGTAATTTCCGAAGATCTTGCGTGGCGCTACATACGGATGACGTGCTACACGGAAAATAAGGACTACCTCGCTGCGTATCAGGACTTCATCCAGAATATCCAACCGATGATCGCACCGGTGTCGGATCAGTTGAATCGCAAAGCCGCCGCCGCTGAGTATCTCGATTCATTAAGCCGCGACGAAGGTTACGACATACTGATCCGCAACCTGAAAAAAGATATCGAGATATTTCGTGAAGAGAACGTTCCCCTCTTCACGGAGATTGCCACCGAGTCGCAAAAGTACGCGCAGATATCCGGTGCGATGACCGTTGAAGTGGATGGAAAGGAACTCACGCTTCAGCAGGCTTCCGTATTCCTGATGTCGCCTGATCGCGCGAAAAGGGAGGAGGTTTACCGTAAGATCGCTGACCGGAGATTGCAGGACCGCGATAAACTCGATGAGTTGTTTACTAAACTCATTCAGCTTCGTCATCGCGTTGCCGTCAATGCGGGGTTCGCGAACTTCCGCGACTACATGTTCAAAGCCCTTGGTCGTTTCGACTACACCCCCGGGGATTGTTTTGATTTTCACGAGGCGATACGAAACGAGATTGTGCCGTTGCTCAATGAATTTGCGCGGGAACGGAAGCATTCGCTGAAGGTGGACTCGCTTCGCCCCTGGGATAAAGCCGTCGACCCCGAAGGCCGTGAAGCCCTGAAGCCGTTTACCAACGGCCAGGAACTGACGGAAAAAACCATCGACGTGTTCCGCCGGCTGGATCCGTTCCTGGGTCAGTGCCTTTCGGTAATGCAGGCCATGGGACACCTCGACCTCGAGTCGCGGATCGGCAAGGCTCCCGGCGGATATAATTATCCGTTGGCGGAGATCGGTGTGCCGTTCATTTTTATGAACGCCACTTCCACGCTCAGGGATATGGTGACCATCATGCACGAAGGTGGTCACGCGATCCACAACTTTCTCACGCGCGACCTCGAGCTCAATGATTTTAAGTCGACACCCTCGGAGGTTGCCGAACTCGCGTCGATGTCGATGGAATTGATCTCTATGGATCATTGGAATGTGTTTTTTGAAAACGAGGAAGAACTGGCTCGCGCAAAACGCGAACACCTTGAAGACGCCATTGAGACGTTGCCGTGGGTAGCGACAATCGATAAGTTCCAGCACTGGATCTACGAGAATCCCGATCACACCGCCGAAGACAGACGGCGCGAGTGGAATCGTATTTTCGCCGAGTTCTCAGATGCAGAGACGGATTGGGCTGGACTGGAATCGGCGAGAGATTTTCTCTGGCAAAAGCAGCTTCACCTTTACGAGGTGCCCTTTTATTACGTGGAGTACGGCATGGCCCAACTCGGAGCTTTTGCCATCTGGAGAAATTTCAGGAACGATCCCGCCAAAGGGTTGAAGGGCTACCAGGAGGCGCTTAAGCTGGGATACCTGCGCTCGATTCCGGAAATCTATCGCGCTGCGAATATACGTTTCGATTTCAGCCGCAGGTATATCAGCGAACTGGTGTCGTTTGTGCGCGCAGAGTTGTCAGTGATCGGCCGGTGAGTCGGATATTGCCCGTGCCTTGTCGAGGAGATCACTTAACGCCGTGGCCTCCTGTTCGGTAAGCGCAAGCAATCGTTCTATTTCCTTTTCTTTTTTGTCGAGTTCCCTGAGCAGCTCCATGCCGCGTTGGCTGATGAACACATCGGCCGCCCGCTTGTCGCGTTCGCAGGTCCGCCGAACAATCAATCCTTTTGCTTCCAGACGGTCCAGCAATCTCGATACGTCAGAATTCTGATCGAGCATGCGGCATTTGATTTCGGTAGCCGAAATACGCTCGGGATGTTGCCCGCGCAAGACACGCAGGATGTTGAATTGTTGCCCGGTTATCCCGTAGGCCTTAAAGAAACTCTGGTGTTTGTTCTGAAGCCAATTGGCGGTGTAGATCAGGTTAATGACGGCTTTTTGGTATACCGACCTGAACTTCTTTTGCTGTATTGCCTCTTCAATCGACTTCATAACGGTAGGTTTTGTCGTACGTGAAGCCCGTTCCCGCCCTAAGTTAGAAAAAAAAGCCCTCCCAAATGAGGAAGGGCTCTTTGCGGCTTAGGCCGCCTTGTTCAGTTCAATCTTGCACACGACGTCAACAACGTCTCCGATAACAAGGTCACCACCGGGTGTCTTGCCGCCGTAAGAAACGCCGAACTCCTGGCGGTTGATCTGGCCGGTAAGTTTGAACCCGGCTTTCAGGCCTCTTCCGGTGTCTATCGTTCCGCCGTAGTTAACATCAAACTCGACAGGCTTTGTTACACCACGCATGGTGAAATCGCCTTTCAGCTTGTACTTGCCCCCGTCTTTTACCAGTTTGCCTTTGAAGGTCACTTCAGGGTGCTTTTCCGCATCGAAGAAGTCGGCCGACTTCAGGTGACCATCCCTTCTTTCGTTGTCGGTGTCGATTGAGGCTGCTTTTGCCGTGAACGATACTTCGGCGCCGTCGAAATCGTCGGCCGTCGAAATCACGGTTGCATCAAAATCCTTGAAGTTGCCTTCGACTTCGGTGATGGCATAGTGCGCAACGGAAAATCCGATACGCGAGTGCGCCTTGTCGATGGACCAGGTAGTCTGGGCCACCGCGGCGCCGGCTACCAACATCATGGCAACGAGTGTGTTGAACTTTTTCATGGTTCTCGTGAGTTTAGTTTTCTGTTCTTTTTAAGGATGCAAGTATAACACCAGACGGCATTTGGTTGTTTAAACAATTAAAATAATTTGTGTAACTAATTGAT
>CAZIAG010000470.1:0-3524 GCA_964537375.1 uncultured Roseivirgaceae bacterium | reverse complement strand
CGGTTACTTGGCGATACGGGAATCCCCTGCAAAGGGGTTGAGGCGGCCCTGGACTTCCGGGGCCGTTTTGTTTTTGTGGAGAAGGTCCTGCATTTTTTTTCGGCGAATATTAAGGAGGGTAGGGTGGTCACGGAGTAAAATACTTCCTGATCCTTTCAATCACACCGCTTGGATCCTGGAAGACCGCAGAATTTTCAAAGCGTACGACACGAATATCCAGACTGTTCAGGCTTTAGTTCTCGCTTTATCGTATTCCAGGCCTTCGTCCGTAAAGTGATAAGCCCCATCTAATTCTATGGGTGATCCTGTTAATTTGCAAACTTTGACGTTTCCAACACAAAACAATACTTTCGTCTATGCAGCACCCCGTAATGAAGACGAACGACGAAAAACAATTAACACGGATTAGCAAGTTTCTGAGTTTTGTACTGAGACACAAACCCGAAGAAATCGGCATTCACCTTGATCAAAACGGTTGGGTGGATGTGTCCGACTTGATTGAGAAAGCGAATAACCACGGGGTGAAATTCGACCGCGAAATATTGGACCGCGTGGTGGCAACAAATGCAAAGAAACGTTTTGCGTTTAATGCGACCCTGGACAAGATCAGGGCAAGCCAGGGACATTCGGTGGAGATTCATTTGGGTTATACAACTCAAATGCCACCGGAGATACTCTATCACGGAACCGGGGAAAGGTCCGTGCCGTCAATTCTGGAAAACGGACTGGAAAAGAGACAACGGCAGCATGTTCACTTGAGCATCGATTTTGAAACGGCGAGGAAAGTCGGACAACGACACGGAAAACCGTTTGTGTTCAAGGTGCTGGCCGCGCAAATGCACAATGACAACTTTCAGTTCTTCCTTTCCGACAATGGTGTATGGTTGACGGAATACGTTCCGGCGAAGTACTTGATTTCGTGATTAGACGTTTTTCTGCGACCGTTTTTCGAACCAGGTGCACTCGCATTCTCCAGGTGCCTTTGCAGGCAAGGCCGCAGAGGCGTTTATGGCTATGCGAAAACCGGACATCGAACAAATTGTGCAGGCGACATTGAAATAGGGGGAACTGTGAAACGCACGTGGCGTCCAGAGCACAAAGCGCTTTAGGTGACTCTTCGAGAGAAAGATCAGAACCCTGATCGATGAATGGCCTCAGGCATTGTTGCGGCTGCGGATGATTCGAATCACGATTCGCGGATGCCAACAGGTTGACAGGTCAGCCGGAGTACCACCAGCGAAACGAAAACGGCCCGCAGCTACTTTTGCGTCATAAATACGAGACGTAGAGGCAAGGCGAAGAACCATCCACAACACTTTCAAATTCCTGCATTTCTTGCTACATTCGTTTACTTCCAGCGTTGGCCCGGCATTCGCCTGCACGAAGACCCAAAATAGCAAACAACCCACAAGAATAAGTTACATGAAAACGATGCAATCTCTTCACCGCAGGGATTTCTTTGTGAAATCGACGGCGTTGCTTGCCTCCGGAACGCTTGGATTATGAGTTATTCCAAATGTGGTTTTCGCACGTGAACACATGCCCGACGAACGCGAAAATGTCATCGGTCCGAGAGATGGATTCTCACCGTACACAGGAACGTTGTTGTCGATGATGAACTGGATGCGGAGCGTGATCCTTCGGCCGGTACAGGGGATGACTAAGGAACAATTGGATTACCTGCACGACGAAAAGTCGAATACCATTGGCACGATGTTGTTTCACCTCGCGGCGACGGAGAGATTCTACCAGCTCCATACCTTCGAAGGAAGAGCCTGGGGCGATTTCCCCGAAGAAGACATTGAGCGATTTGGTGTGGCCATGGGCCCGGGGGATGAAGCCAGGAAGACGATCAAGGGACACGATCTCGATTTTTATCTCGATATCATGAATGAGGTAAGGGAGAACACCATCAAGGAATTCAAAAACCGGGACGACGACTTGTTGATGAAGGTGGATGAAAGCTTTCCGTGGGGACCGACCAACAACTTTTGCAAGTGGTTCCACGTGTGCGAACACGAGTCGAATCACAACGGGCAGATCAAGTGGATCAAGTCGAGAGTACCAGGATGAGGGTTTAAAGTCTCTGTCACATTTCGCTGGTTTGTGAAAATGGCTGGGTTTTGACCTCTGCCCCAAATTCTTCTTCATTCTAGTTCTATACTCGCGGTTAGACGGCGGCGAATATGAGCGGCTGGAAAGTGCGTGTTATGTTGATTTCGGTTGCCTACATGTCCCCTCTAATTATACACCACCACCCCCGGGGCTTTCACAAAACTCGCCGTATACTTCACCCTTAGATTCCTCGTCACCGTCACGTTCAATGAATTCATCCCGGGCAACGTCCGTGGGAAATAGACCACTCTGAATTCAATCGTTCCAAAAACCAAATTCTCATTTCTTGTGCGTAAACCGCCGCCGAATCCGAAGAAGGGCTTGTCGTAAAAAATGCTGCGCTGAGCGGGACTGATGAACGCCATCTCTCCGTAAACAAACGGCGCCATACGAAAGCCGAGAATACTCAATTGCGTAAAAGCTACGGTCTCGGTCATCAAATGAAATCGTTTGGTGCCGTGGAGACTGTCCGCAGCGAACTCACGCAGTCCGAAGGTGTCGTTGATGTCCAGGGGCTGACTGGTCCGTTGATTGAAGACGCGCGTGTAGTCGGCGGCGAAACTTTGGCGGAAGAGCAGACTGCCCTGTGGTATCAGCCGGCTTAGCAAAGATCCATAGAGCATGACCACACCGTCCTCGGGTTTGTCGTTGTGGTATCCGCCGGCGCGAACACCGAGCGTGTAAAATTCATTGTTGCGTCCCACGATCGATCGCTCGGCTTCCAGGCCGAGATAGGGTCGTGTCTCGCCGAGTTCTTCGGAGACGCCTGCGTATAGGGAAATATGATGTCCGTAGGGAACGTCTTCGGTGCGACCGAATCCGTAGATGTAACTCGTGAGGTAGAAATCCTGTTTGAAGAACGTGAGCCCGCCGATAATGAAACGGCGATCGTTGTAGAGGGGATTGTCTTTCTCCCACGCCTGTTCGGGTTGTCGGGTGAAGTGCTGATCGAATGCTCGCACCGCCACAAAATGCCGTGCGCGGTTTTCCATGTTGTTCCTCGCGCCGATATTGTACCCAATCCAGAAGTCGCTCACCACGTAACGGTAGTCGCGGAAGAGGGTGGAGTCGTTGTTGAAGTAGTTATGCGACCAGTTCTTGCTCAGCTCAATCCCCCCGGCAAAGAGGGAATACGGCGACACCAAAGGCCGGTCAAACCGAAGATAATAGGCATTCTCTTCTTCCGGACCGTAACTGCTCGCGCTGTTGAGTTGCGTGTAACCGATCGTGCCATTCACAAAGCTTCCGCCGATGCTGTTCTTCTGGTAAATGAACTCCGAAAGAAAGGATGGCTGCCGTGCGTTCTCAAACAGTCCGTTGAACTGAACACGTTGTCCCCATCCGGCCAGGTTGGCGTCATAAACACTCACTTTCGTTTTCAATCGACTACCGGGCGAGATACTTCCTCC
>CAZIAG010000469.1:0-3547 GCA_964537375.1 uncultured Roseivirgaceae bacterium | reverse complement strand
TAAGTCGATCCTAAGTCGATCCTAAGTCGATCCTAAGTCGATCTTCAGCCGACTGATACCCGTCTCCCACGGCGATCTCGCTCGACCCTGACAGACTCCCACCCTATCCCCATCGAGCCCGGGGGTTCAGAACCCTTGGGCTTGGACCCTCGCGCTTTGGAACTTGGGCCTTTGAATCAATACCTCTCCGACTCATTGGGGAAGTCGTGCGACTTCACATCCGAGATATAGTCGCTCACCGCTTTCGTCACAATCGTGTCCAGGTCCGCGTAACGTCGCAGGAAACGAGGCTTGAACTCTTTGGTTATCCCGAGCATATCCTGCATCACCAGCACCTGACCATCCGTATCGGGACCCGCTCCGATACCGATCGTTGGAATGTGAATCGATTCGGTTACTCGTTTCGCAAGAGCCGCGGGAATTTTTTCAAGCACGAGACCGAAACACCCACATTCGGCCAGTATCTGCGCGTCGTCCATGAGCTTTTGCGCTTCCGCGTCTTCCTTTGCTCTCACGCTGTAAGTACCAAACTTATAAATCGACTGCGGCGTCAGTCCGAGGTGTCCCATGACCGGTATTCCGGCGCTGAGTATACGGTCCACCGACTCGCGGACCTCACTCCCACCCTCTAGTTTGACGCCATGCGCTCCCGCCTCTTTCATAATTCTGATCGCTGACCTGAGCGCTTCACCAGAACTTCCCTGGTAAGTGCCAAATGGCAAGTCCACAATAACGAGGGCGCGCTTCACGGCCCTTACCACCGAAGCGGCGTGATAGATCATTTGATCAAGCGTAATCGGCAGTGTGGTTTCATGGCCCGCCATGACATTACTGGCCGAATCGCCGACGAGGATGACATCGATGCCTGCGCCGTCGATGATACGCGCCATACTGTAGTCGTACGCCGTGAGCATAGCTATCTTCTCACCGCGGTGCTTCATTTCCTGCAATTGATGCGTAGTAATTCGGCGTGCTTCCTGTTTATGGACAGACATGGTGTAATTCGTTAACGCAAATAGACTGCTATCTCTTTTCCGAGATTCACCTCGACATGCTCCCGAATGGTCGTGGCTAATTCATATCCCGTGTACTGTGGGTAAACCGGAAAAAGCGTATGGCTCCTGTTGACCAAAACAGCAATCTCGATTTTCTTTACTTCGATATCTAAAAAAGGCTTGAGCCCGTAGGCGAAAGTTCGGCCGGTGTTCAACACATCATCGACCAGGACAATGGCTTTCTTGGTCAGGGCCTTTGTTTCAACATCAAGGGTTACGTCGCTTTGCTGAGGGGCCTCCTTGTCGATGCTAACACAAACCAGTTGTGTTTTAATGGGTGAAATCGCCTCGAGTTCTTTGGCCAACAATCGAGCTAATACATAGCCTTGACCTTCGATACCGGCCATCGCGATCGTCTTCTCCTTGAAATTGTTTTCATAAATCTCATACGCCATTCGGCGGATCTTTTGCCGGACTTGGGTGGCGTCGAGTATGAGACTTCGTTCAGTCACCATGACTTAAATGGCAATGGGCAGCGATTTGCTGTCTTTGAAGGTCGAAAGGATCACCATCGATTGAAGGCTATCCACAACGTCGATGTTTGAAACCTTCTCGAGCATTAATTGTTGATAAGCGGCGATATCGGCCGAAACAATTTTCAGGATAAAGTCTCCAGCGCCGGTGATGTGATGACACTCAACGATCTCCTCGATTTGTTTAATGGCCCTGGTAAACTTTTCAATGTTTTCCTTGTTGTGCCCCTTCAGCGTAACCATCACGAAAGTGCTCACTCCCAGGCCCACGGCCGCCGGATCAATTACGGCATGATAACTCCTAATTACACCGGATTGTTCGAGTTTGTTGACTCGTTCCAATGTCGGCGCGGGCGAGAGGCCAATCTCCTTTGCCAGCTGCGCGTTCGTAATGTTGGAATTTGCCTGGAGGATCTCCAGGATCTTTCTGTCAGTTGCATCAATCCTGACATTAGTTTTTGAGCTGTTTTGTGATTGTCGTGCCAAGGCCGAAATGGTTAATGACCAAATAAAATTTGGGTAAAAATACAGTAAAACACCATTCACGGTGGGGATTTTCCTCGAATATTTTTTTAACGGGCGAGAACGATCCTGCGATGCAGTTTACCCGATCCAGTGAATATAATGAGATGATAAATGCCGGCGGTCTGGGTTGAAAGGTCCAGAGTCAGGGTATTTAGTCCCTTTGTGGCGTCTGCGGTCGATTCAAAAACCTTCCTGCCAAACGAATCCGTCAGGAAAATGGAACATGCGCCATCCGCCGGCGACACCCACTCAACCGTAAGCCTATCAACCACGGGATTTGGATAGGGTTCGAAGAATGCTGGTCTGTTTTGTAATTCGACACAGGCACGGTCATTATCCGTATTGACGTCTCCCGCCAGGTTTGCCGACGCACAGAGAAACGACAGGTGCGCTGCATCAATGTTGTACGTGGCAACAAAGTTTCGCAGTCCGGCGGGCCGAATCGGCTGGGCAATAATTTCAGTTAGCGAAGTGTAGCCCGAAAGGTCGATGGTCAGGGGTAGATTTTCGATAACGGTATTCCCCCTATTCTCCAGTGTTACAATCACCTTATGAGTACCATCTCCATTATCATCAACGGTAAGTAGCCGCAAGGCCACATCAGGCAAGGGTTGCAAGGCCGAAATCGTGGCAAACGCCACGTCGGTACAGCCCTCATCGTTCATCACGTTCAATTCAACGATGTATTCTCCTACTTTCGTGAATGTGAATTCGGGAGAGTGTTCGATTGACTCACCTCCTGAATCGTCGCCAAATTTCCAAAGCCATCTGCTCGTGTTCTCAGATCTATTTATGAACGTAACACTAAGGGGGATACCACCGCTTTGGGTAGAAGCTGAGAACGCCGCGTCGGGTGGCTCGACTACATTGATGGTCTTCTCCACCGAATACGTGCACCCCGATATTGTTTCGATCACCAACCTGATTGTTTTTTCCCCTATCGAGTTAAACGCAAAATTGAAAGACTGCTCGTCGCTGATCACCGATCCGTCAAACAGCCAGGTACGCGCCACTACAAGATCATCGCCCTCCGTCCGGTCGTCGAAAGATGTTTCGTTTCCGACGCAGTTTCCCGTGAATTCGAAGTCTGGCACCAGCGGCTCAGGAACAGACACGACGGTATCATAATTTGAAATGCAACCGTTCGTCGCCACGACGGAAAGATAAAGATCGTAGTCGCCTGCGGTGTGAAACGTATGGGTGAATAGTTGAGCATCGCCAAATGATGTTCCCGTTTCCCAGTACCACGACACAATGTCGTCACCTACGGCCATGAACACGGCAGAACCACCGACACATGCGGGCGCGGCGCTGATCGTCGCTCCCGGTGAAGGAAGAATGTCAACAAGCTGTTCGATCTTGCCAACACACCCCGCGGAAGTCTCAGCGGTAAGCGATACAAGATACTGACCGGCATCGTGATAAAAATGAGTCGCGTTCTCCTCTAGGGAAATGGTTTGATCGGGATCTCCGAACGACCAGGTCCAGCTATCG
>CAZIAG010000468.1:0-3557 GCA_964537375.1 uncultured Roseivirgaceae bacterium | reverse complement strand
CTCAGGAGTTGGATAATCTGGCAGCCGAGATTGCGGCTACCATGACCACCCGCCACCCCGATTTTGCCAAGCTTGCGGCGCGCATTGCGGTATCTAACCTGCACAAGACGACCAGCAAGTCGTTTTCCAACACGATGAAGCGGCTTTATCAGTATGTAGATCCCAAGACCAGCCAGAATGCTCCGCTTATTTCCAAGGAAACGTGGAAGATCATTAAGGAACATGCCGCTGAACTCGATGGAGCCATTATCTATGACCGCGACTTCAGCTATGACTACTTCGGCTTTAAGACGCTGGAGCGTTCATATCTGATGAAGATCGATGGCAAAACCGTAGAGCGACCGCAGCATATGCTGATGCGCGTCGCGGTCGGTATTCATGGCAACGATATTCCCGCTGCTATCGAGACATACAACCTGATGTCGGAAAAGTGGTTTACCCATGCCACACCGACTCTCTTCAACGCGGGTACACCCAAACCGCAGCTTTCGTCATGCTTCCTGCTTACGATGAAGGACGATAGTATTGATGGCATCTACGATACATTGAAGCAATGTGCAAAGATCTCGCAATCGGCAGGTGGCATTGGGTTGAGCATTCACAATGTCCGTGCTAAGGGTTCTTACATCAAAGGCACCGGTGGTACTTCCAACGGGATTGTGCCGATGCTGCGCAACTTCGATATGACTGCGCGCTACGTGGACCAGGGAGGAGGAAAACGCAAAGGAAGCTTCGCTATCTACCTTGAGCCGTGGCATGCCGACATCTTCGATTTCCTGAATCTCAAGAAGAATCACGGGAAGGAAGAG
The DNA here is from genome assembly GCA_964537375.1 of uncultured Roseivirgaceae bacterium. Taxonomy (GTDB): domain Bacteria; phylum Bacteroidota; class Bacteroidia; order Cytophagales; family Cyclobacteriaceae; genus Chryseosolibacter. The sequence goes on along the minus strand of CAZIAG010000468.1, from coordinate 2,748 downwards.
CTGCGCGCACGCGATCTATTCTACGCCCTTTGGGTTCCCGATCTCTTTATGAAGAGGGTAGAGAACAATGAAATGTGGTCGTTGTTCTGCCCGAACGAAGCGCCCGGCCTGGCCGAGGTGTGGGGCGAAGAGTTTGAAAGGCTCTATGAAAAATACGAGTCTGAGGGACGCTATCGCAAGCAGGTGAAAGCACAAGACCTGTGGTTCGAAGTTTTGGAAGCGCAAATAGAAACCGGAACACCGTATATGCTGTATAAGGATGCGGCAAACCGGAAGTCCAATCAAAAGAATCTCGGAACCATCAAGTCCAGCAACCTCTGCACGGAGATCATGGAGTACACGTCTGCAGACGAAGTCGCCGTGTGTAACCTGGCATCGATCGCGTTGCCGAAGTTTGTTACTGAAGATGGAAAATTTGATCATCAACGGCTGTACGAAATCACTAAGGTGGCTACCCGCAACCTCAACAAGGTGATCGATATCAACTTCTACCCAGTAGAGGAGGCCCGCAAGTCGAATATGCGCCACCGTCCTATCGGGCTCGGTGTACAAGGGCTCGCCGATACCTTCATCATGCTGCGCATGCCGTTCGATAGTGAAGAAGCACGCGGCCTGAACAAGGATATTTTTGAAACCATCTACTTCGCCGCTATGGAGGCTTCCATGGAAGAAGCCAGGAAGCACGGTCCTTATGAAACATTCAAAGGTTCACCAGTGTCGAAAGGTATTTTCCAGTTCGACATGTGGGGAGTAACCCCTTCTTCCGGGCGGTGGAATTGGGATAAGCTGAAGCAGGAAGTAAAACAGCACGGCGTGCGAAACTCGCTGCTCGTTGCCCCTATGCCGACTGCATCCACTTCTCAAATCCTGGGCAACAACGAATGCTTCGAACCGTACACCTCCAACATCTACACAAGGAGAACGTTGTCGGGTGAATTCATCGTGGTGAATAAACACCTGATGAAGGATTTGATCGACCTCGGCCTGTGGAGTGAAACTATGCGCCAGAAACTGATCGCAACAAACGGTTCGATTCAGGCAATACCCGAGATACCTCAGCACATCAAGGATATCTATAAGACGGTCTGGGAAATCTCCCAGAAGGCAATCATCGACATGTCTGCCGATCGCGGTGCTTACATTTGTCAATCACAGAGTCTTAACATCCACCTCAAGGACCCGAATTTTGGCAAACTTACGTCGATGCACTTTTACGCGTGGAAGAAAGGCCTCAAGACAGGGATGTACTACTTGCGGTCCACTGCTGCGGCCGATGCGATCAAGTTTACGCTTGACAAAAGTGCAATTCAACAACCTGTGGCAAAAACCCAGGAAGCGGAAGCGACTGTCGCGGCGCCTGCAACTGCAGCCGTGGTGAACGACTCACAGCCGGAGTTCCAGTACACCGCGGATGAAGCACAGAAGCGCTCGGACATGTCTTGCTCTCTGGATAATCCGGACGCGTGCGAGGCTTGTGGAAGCTAGACGCTACGCGTTACATGGAAATTGAAACCGGTTCCGAAAGGACCGGTTTTTTTATGCAGCGCGAGTTGAATCGTTGAATCCATTGGATTGTGAGCGACTTCCGCACATCAGCAAAAAAATTGGAAAGCGAAAATGAGGATATGCTCTGTTGCCCCAGGTACTCAGACGTCGCACAACGCTGTCGCCTGTGGACTGTCGACTAACCCCTAAAACTGAAAGTAAATAAACGGCTGAATCTCCGACGATTTAACCTGCATGACAATGAAGATGATCGCGACGATCCATGCGGCCTTGACCGGGAAAGGCAAACTTGCCATGCGCGTTGCGAAAGCCGTCTCCACGGATTTGGGAACGAAATGCAAGACGTATCCGATAATCATCAACGCGACTACACCACTGTAACCAGCGACGAACTGCGGAAGAAGTTGACCATTGAAGTGGTTCGCGATTTGATTGAGCATTCCCCCTGCGGCATCCATCGACGGCGCACGAAAAAATATCCAGCAAAAGCAGATGAAGTGGAAAGTAAGAAATACATTCAGCACGATTGAAAAACCAGCGCTTTTCCGCTCGCCCCGCCACTCGATGTAGCATTTGTGAATAGCTAACGCGGCGCCGTGAAGTCCACCCCATATCACAAAACGCCAGGCAGCGCCGTGCCAGAGTCCACCCAGCAACATCGTGATCATGAGATTGAGGTAGGTCCGGATCCTCCCCTTCCGGTTGCCGCCCAACGTGATGTACAGGTAATCCCGCAGCCATCGGGACAGCGTCATATGCCATCGCCTCCAAAACTCAGTTATGTTTTGCGATTGATACGGTGAATCGAAGTTCAGGGGAAAATGGAATCCCAACAGCAAAGCGATACCAATCGCCATATCGGAGTAACCTGAAAAATCGCAATAGATCTGAAGGGCATACCCGTAGACCGCCAGGAGGTTCTCCATACCCGAATACAGAGCCGGTGCATCGAATACCCGGTCCACAAAGTTGATGCTGATATAATCTGAGATAACTGCCTTCTTAAAGAGGCCGCACCCAATGAGGAAAATCCCGCGACCAAACATTTCCTGTGTTACGAGTGTCGGTTTATGGATTTGCGGGAGGAATTCGGACGCCCGCACGATAGGCCCTGCGACGAGTTGAGGAAAGAACGAAACGAAGAAGGCGTAATCGAGCAAGCTGTCTACGGGCTGTAGTTTTCCCCGGTAAACATCGAGTGTGTAACTCAGCGATTGGAAGGTGAAGAAGGAAACGCCAACG